>JAAYIG010000154.1 GCA_012523595.1 Fibrobacter sp. | reverse complement strand
CTTATTTGTCTTTCAGGGCTTTTTTATCCTTCACAGAAGTTATTATTTTCTCTCCTCTTTTTTAAAGCTTCCAATCCTCCCCAGACCGGTAGCCGCCAGATACTCCTTCTCCCTCATGTCTTCACTGTCCATCTCAGTTTCTTCCTTTTCGCAGATGTATACTTCATGCGATGGACGCTCGATCACCCTGAAACCTGTCGCACGCAACATCGCCATCACCGCACAGTGATTAGGAGCCCACCAGTTGGTCGGATCATCAGCAAGACTGTGTTCAATAAACGCCATCCTCGGCCACCCCTCCTGATTCATCACCTCTCTTTCGAAAAGCTCGATATTCTTCCTCTCAAGATAAGTCTCTGTTCCCGGAAGAGTCAGTGTCTGAAATACCATCATCTTCGATGTTATCCTCGAGACGATATCAAGGGAGAGAAACGGATAGCGCAGATGGTAAAAAACACCCATGTACCACACCAGATCATATTTCTCATCCGTACCAGCCAGGTCATATACCTGCATGTTTTTAAATTCAATTATGTTCTGAAGTCCATACTGGGATGCCGCCCACGATGCCTGGTCAAGATAGTGCTGGTCTATATCAATTCCCCTCACAATTGCACCCATCTTCGCCAGCTCAAAGCTGTAAAACCCGGCATTGCATCCTATGTCAAGTACTTTCCACCCGCTTATATCCGGAAGAAACGGTGAGATCTCCTTCCATTTATAGGATGGAAAATCCCCCAGCGGATGATCCGGTGCAGTCATGCTCCCATCCGGCAGGTGCAGATTGTGAAACCAGGGACTGAGCTCCTCTATCTGCTCTGTCAATCTGCCCATAAACACACTCTCCAGGTTAATAGTTCAGAAGCATCTCCTGTAACCGTTCCTTATACCTGTTTTTCAACTTCTCAAACCTGCCGCAATCATCACTGCCTCTGAGAGAATCCACTGCCAGAGATACATACCCCAGATGGAACGCCAGATATGCTACAGTAAAGAATGGAAGTCTTTTTCGCAATAATGTATCACCTGTTTTCCCCATATACATCTCTGTAAAGACATCCCTTTGCTGCCTCGACAACCCAAACTCCTCACAGAAACCTGCAATATCCCAGGCAATATTCTGGCTGCCATGGAAAAACTGGTCGCTATGATGTTCCAGATGGTCGGTCTTGAAAATTCCTTTATCTGTCAATATCCACTCATGAGGCATCATCCTGCCGTCAATCTCCACCGGTTCCATCCCGTAATACTCAACCGCTGCATCGCAGGCACTCTCAACACGTTTACACCACTCCACCCCGATTCCTTCCCTCACATTTTCAAGAATCATCTCCTGCATCTCGTCAAGAGTGACTGTCAGCGATGATGGAAAATGATTTCTTATAAATGCACAGTATGATGCAGCTCTTTCAAGAAACTTGTCATTTACATCATCCGGACGTACCGGCCTGCCATCCAGATACTCCATCACCACAAACCCATCGGAGATCTTTTCCACAGCAGGACAAAACCCATTCCCGGTAAACTTTTCTGCCCTTTCCGCCAGATCAATCCCGTATCTCCCCAGCCCCGCAAATTTAGCCAGAAAGTAAGTATTATCCCCACGAAGGAGATATTTTCTCCTTTCATGATGATGATGAACTCCGGGGTAATCCTTTTCTGATGAATAGTGCAGATACCTCCACATTCCGGCAGAGAGATCTCTTTCTATCTTCATGCCAAAACTGCTCTGAAGCCTGCCACTCTCCACCCATAACTGATCAAAACTTCCTACAAATTTCCTGTATCTGGGCCACAGCTCACGTGCATTTCTGTTTATAAACCGGTTACTGTCAGGAATCCAGCTCGGAAAAATTACTGTTCTCTCCTCTGTTAAACCAATTCCCCTGAGCATTTCAAGAGTTCCGCCCAGTGATGACCCGCTGAGCCCCGGCCCCTCATCCACAACAGCTATAAAACTGTTCTTACAGCCGGAGATATACTCCTCTGTTTCTTTGTCAATCTGAGCGCTCCTCGAAAAGGGATGTCCCCTTGGACGGAGAGTGAATGATTTTACACTGCATCCCATCAGCTCCAACTGGGCACTCACCAGAGAAGAGAGCGATGTGCCTATGCTACGTAAACCTATTACCAGAACCGATTCAGTCGAGATTCTACCCCTGAACCGGCAAGCAGCCTCAATATAAGCCTCAGGATACAAGCTGTAATAAGCAAATCCCTCAGGAACACTCAGCAGAATACTCCTTATTTCCCATGATTCGATCTCAGAAAGCATCTCTTCTGCTTTGTCTATTTCACCTCGATCTAATTTCTGTCTCTCCCACAACCTGCACACCACCCGGCCCGCTATTAACGAGAGTTTCCGCAGCATTTCGGTTCTGGCTGAAAAGATACTGTCCCTGTCCGGAAACAGGAAATCGGTTATACCTGTCTCAAGTTCGCCGCACTCTATCAGTAAAGAGATGACATCCTGATAGTCAGGATAAAGCTGACCCCTGATCCTTCCAATAATTTTCCTGATCCTTGAGCTACACTCCTTTACAGGAACAGGTTGCCGGTAATTGCGGTAAACAATCATACCAGCCCTTTTTCATTCAATGTACCTGTGTGGTTGAGACACTTTAAACTCGCGCCGTAATCATCCAGAGTAATTACACTGACCGAAGAGGTATGGATCTCGAAACGGGTTTTGAAATCCACAGGCAGCCCCAGGTAGTGAGTAATAACAGCACGGATAGGGTCACCATGACTGACTATGGCCACAACCTCCTTCCCCTCCCTGCGCTTCTCCTCCATAAACCGGCTCATCCGGGATAAAACCTCGACAATCATCTCCCCTCCGGGTATCCTTGTGACACTCCTGTATCTGTTAAAAGATATCCACACAGGATCTTTCTCAAGTTCCCTGAAACTCTTCCCTGTCCACTCACCACAGTCAACCTCATTTACCGCATCGCTGATTTTTATCTCCAGCCCCCTCCCCTCAGCAATAACAGATGCTGTTTCCACAGACCTCTCCAGAGGACTTGAAACTATCTCATCCAGATGAATCCTTCTTATCCTGCCCGCAAGTGATCTCACCTCCCGTATTCCCTCATCGTCAAGACGAATTCCAGGGGACCTTCCGGCAAGATAATTGCCGACATGAGGACAATGGCCATGACGAATCAATAAGAAAGTCACCACTGATTAACCTGATTATCCTGATTAAAGATGATTAAGATTGTTAAGACGATGCCGATACCGATTCCGACCCCGATAAGGACACTGGATAATCTATACTTTCCTTTTTCTGATTACGATTCTGTAATTATGCTTCTCCTTTGGTCCCCAGTAGTATTTGTACGCTTCCCCTCCGCGCATGAAATCAAATATCTTTGCTCCTCTGCCGAGTGAATCTTTTATAACATGAAAAAGCGCAAGTGCTCCAGGGCTGAAATCACTGAAAGATGGATCAAATCCTCCCAGATATGCATAAGCCCGATCTCCTGTGGAAAGCACATAATATCCTGCAATCGCCTTATCCCTGAATCTTAACAGGTAAAGCCGCAGCAGACCACTCTCCAGAAGCCCCGGCGCAGATTCGATATAGAATCTCTTCAGCATCTCACCATCAAGTACCCCATGCTGGTGTTTGCTTGCCCATCTCGCTTCGTGAAGCCTGAACAGTTCAGAAAGGAAAAGGTTCAATTGACCCTTTTCCGCAATCTCGATACGAAACCCGCCGGATCTGGAAAGTTCCCTGGAAACTGCACGGATATTCTTCCGGAGCTTCTTTGGGAAACAGTACTCAAACATCCCGGGACTCACAGGCAGCTCCAGATACGGACACACGTTCCATTTCCCCTTATCCACAAGGAACTCCCTGGAAAAATCAAGCAACAGAAGCGCACTGCCCTCCGGGATATCCTGCAGATCACACTCATCCCACTGATCCGAAATTTCAGCCAGGTACTCAGAGAATATCATCGCAAATCGCTTCTCATTACCGCAGGAAGCCATGATATTGAGATAATCACTTATTCCGGTTCCTGTGAAACACGCCCTGCGTATCCCGTTTTCTGCCCTGTAAATAAAAACCGGAGCCAGCCCGGCCAGGACACCACTATCGTAAAAGGCAGCCATCTTAAAAGTGCTTCCCCCGAAATTCCTCCACCAGGGGATTATCCATTCAGGATGCTGAAAGGGAGTGGAATCCTTGCATGCCGCAAATAACTCTGTCCACTCCCCTCTAAAACCTTCCAGTTTGTCTTCACCTATCTCTACAATTCTGCTCATGCGCAATCCCTTAACTGATTGTTGTCATCAACAGAATGCCCGTAAAGACTGTTCCTGCCGCTTCCGATCAGCATTTTGTAAATGTCAAAATAGCGGCTGATCATTCGTTCAACATTGTATTTCTTCTTTGCAATTTCATAACACTTTACAGGATCTATCTTATCAGCCCTCCTTATCGCCTCCGCCATCTCCTCCTCACTATCCACCAGAAACCCATTTACTCCATCCTGGACAATATCCGTCAGGGCACCGTTTCTGAAAGCGATCACAGGAGCCCCCAGAGAAAGTGCCTCCATTGCCACAAGAGAACTTGTTTCGTTTACAAGCGATGGCACAAGCAGACATCCTGCGACACCAAGTAATCTCTTTTTCTCCTCAGGACCCACACTGCCGATGTACCTGTACCGGAAACCATCAAGCCTTGGCTCTATTTCGGTACGAAAATAATCCCTGTGCTCCGCATAAGGGAAAACCGTTCCCGCAAGCAGAAGAGGCACATTGGCCTTTCTGGCAGCATCTATAGCAATATGATAACCCTTCTCCGGACAGATCCTTCCCAGAACTACAGCAAACTTCCCGCGCCTGCGCCTGGGTGGAAAATCCTGCACCGGAATACCATTTTCCACAGATTCCAGAAGCCCCCTGCTGAAAAAGGCGCTTTTTTGCTGGCTCTGCGAGACACAGTTGAAATAAAGCCCCTCCCTCCCATCAAATGAACCCTTTTTATACCAGTCAAGCGGCAGATGAAGAGTCACCAGCATAGGTATACCGGTTGAAGGAAGGTACTCTATAAAGTCGAGTCCATGAAAATGTACCAGATCTATGTTTTCCGATACAATTGTCTTCTCCAGTATTTCCCTGTACTTCCTGTACTCCTCTACGCACTTTTTTCTGTCAATTATTCCATCATGAGAGATCCCCTCCACAAGCTTCCCTCTTACCTGTGACCCCTTAGAGGCAAGCACAAATGATCTGTGCCCATTATTGACAATAGCGGAATCGAGCGCAAGAAGAACCTGCTCGGCTCCCCCCGCTACAGAGCTGCTTAATGCAGAGAAAGGATATGCCACATTCAGAATACTGTATTTCATTACTATTTAGCAAACAGGCTTGATGCCTCCTGTGCAAGCTCGAGCCATTTCCGACAGCTCATCCCCCAGTCAAAAAACTCATAATAGAGCACCCCCTCATGAGGAGCTTTCCTGAAATCGTAGTCAGGCGCGAAACGGAAACGCTCCTCTCCTACCTGAAAAGCAGCCAGAGTACGCCTCTGAGAACGGAAACACTCCATCATCCCCCTTTTAAGATCACTCTCCACCTCACTGAGCTTTACTCTCCAGACATTGTGCCCGGGAAACGGGATAAAATCCCCTGCAACAATTTCACATCCACCATTTCCATGATAACTTGCAAACTCGATTATCCGGGGTGCAACTACCCCCTTTTTCTCCAGTAGAGAGCAGGCCGATTTCACGGAAAACGCAGTGGCATCATGGTCAGGATGTCCACCCTCGAAAGCATGTGTCAACACAACTTCCGGCCTCCACTCCTCCAGTATATCCGCAACTCTCCAGGAGAGCCCCGCCATGTTATATGAAACCTCCTGATCGATCATTCCTATCCTGCTGCAATCATGAGGGCCAAACCCTGCATACTTCAATGCCAGTAACAACTCCTCCCGCCTCACCCTGGCATAAGCCTCCCTCGATGCACATCCTGCACCGAAAGCATCAGTACAGCTACGCGGTGACCCATCTGTTACATGAAAAATATGCGCCCCCCTCATGTATCTCAGTATTCCACCCGCCCCTATCACCTCATCATCGGGATGAGCGACGAAAAGCAGGATTCTTGGAACCCCGGAGCCTTTCTCACTTAGACTCGACAGAAAATCAACAGCGGAACTCATTTCCCCGCCTATCCGGTTTTACACCACCAAATGTGCATTCCCGGAAAGCAATCTCATGGCTTCCCGGTATCCATTTAAAGTACCAACATCCACATAAGACTCCCCTTCCCTGACCCCCACTGCCTCACCACCACTTTCTATGTAAGCATTTACAAGTGTACCGAAATATTCATCCCGCGGAGAACGGGAGATCCACAGGTCGTAAAGCTGATGAAATACCTCACCGGGCATACTGAATGCACCCCAGATCCATAAGTCTCTCAACCCTGCTGTCTTGACATAAATCTTTTTCACCCGTCCATCAGGCTCAGTATCCACAGCATCGTAGAACTCCGGCCTGGAAACAGGGAAAAGAAGAAAAGCCAGTCTGTCTTCAGGCAGAAGCTTCAAACCATTTACAGGAAACCAAACCGTGTCCGGAAGACCCACAATTACCCGTTCACTTCTGCCGATAAAAGGCAATGCACAGAAAATTGCATCACAGAGTCCGGATGGCTGCTGCTGGACAGTGTAGCAGAAATGGACTCCTCCCATGCCTCTTCCAAAGTACCTCAGTATATCCCACTTTCCAGGTGAGATAATCAGATTTATCCTCTCCACCCCTGCCTCGATCATGCGCTCCACAAGGTATTCACAGATAGCCCTGGGACGCTCAACTCCCGATGTGGTTGAACTGCCGACCGGAAGAAGCTCTTTTGAGAAAGCCAGAGGCTGAATACGCGTCCCACACCCTGCAGCAGGAATTATCCCCCATGTCCCGCTCATCAGAAACTCTCCAGTATATCAATCATCTCGCCTGCTCTTTTCTCTGCCGTATGCTCACTCATTGCTCTCCTGTACGCAGCCTCCGCAATCTCCTTCCTCTGCTCCTCACCCATTTTCAATGCCTCCATTACCTCCGCCGATGACCTGACAACAACAATCTCTTTCCCAGGCTCAAAAAACGTCTCCAGCCCAGGCCACCAGTCACTTATCACAGGTACCCTGCACCCCGCAGCCTCAAAGAGCCTCCCTGATGGACAAAAACCCATCTCTGCCATCGGCCCCCGGGTAATATTAAGTGTAAAACGGCTGGATGAATAGAAGACCGGATGATCGGGAGGAGAGATATGCTGCATAAAGATGATATTCTCTACCCAGGGAAAATTCTCCGGATACTGTGCCCCTCCCAGAACAAACTTTGACTTGGGTAGTTGACGCGCGGGCTCTATGAACAGCTCCTCAAGCTTTGACTGGCGATCGGATGCATAGGTTCCAAGATAGGAGAGATCAGACCGGAAATCATCTTTTGAATTTACCGAATAATGGGTACGGGGATCAAAGCTTCCGTAAAGCGGAAGCGCGTGCCTGGCTCCAAGAACCATCACCAGCTTCTCCAGAGCGATTCCACCTGTGTAACTCAAAACCAGATCATAACCCTTAAGCCCTTTCTCACCTATGTATTCCGGAGTTACCCCCATCTCTATAGACTTTAAAGTAACTGGAGAATCAAGATCGTAAAAAACCTTCAAACAATCCGCACCCTTGAAAAGCGCGGAAGCCAAAAGTGCATCAGGACAGTAAGAGGTGACTATCGCGACATCTGCCTCCCGTATTTTATCCCTGGCCCTGCTCTCCGCTTCTGCCCACTCTTTGTAAAGCACAAGCTCCATGCCTTTTATCCCGGAAAAATCACGGCAGAACGCATAGTAAGGGACATCCTTCTCAAAGAAAGCCACAGTATGCCCGCTCTCAGTCAATCCACGGATAAGTCCACGCCAGATTGTAGCATGACCGTTGCCCCAGGATGAACTCACCGAAAGACCGAAAATCACTATTCGCATATCTTTCCTCAGTCCAGAGATGGAATATCGGAGGTGATGTTTACACAACGGACAATACCGCCCCACTCGCAAAGATCAAGAACACTTACTGAACCGGTAGATACAGTAATCCTGAGAAAAAGATCCAGTGAAACCCCCATGAAATATGCCAGTACCGACTTTAAAGGATCATTATGACTGAACACCGCCACAGCCCTCCCCTGATACATACTTCTCAATCGCATTATCTCAGAAACCATGCGGGACTGAACATGTATCATCAGTTCCCCTCCGGGAATTATGCAGCCGTTACGGTAAAAATGAAACTGCTTCCACCCGAAAACACTCTCAAGATCCTCAAATCTCCTGCCTGTCCAATCCCCGAAATCGATCTCTAGCAGCGCATCATTTTTTATGATCTCAAGCCCGGTAACCCTTGATAACGGAGTTGCAGTCTCTACCGTCCTGTCAAGAGGACTGGAGTAGATCGCGTCGAGTTTTATCCCCCCAAGCATCTCTGCAACCCTTTGCGCCTGCTTTTTCCCGTTGCTGCTCAGATGCAGTCCGGGAGTCCTGCCCGGGATTCTCTCCGCAAGATCTATGTCCCCGTGCCGGACCAGATAAAAGGTAGTTTTCAAAGAATCACACCCTTTCCGATTGACATTTTTCAACCGGAGGTCTCCATCCCTTGTAAAGCACATACCTTGATGCCACTTCAGAGGCAAATTGAGCAAACTCCTCAGATACCAGCGGCGGACTGGTGATACTTTCTACCTTTCCCCTCGATGGAGGGGTGAAACAGAGTGTCACAGTGACATCAAACTCATGCAGCATCTCCATCTGATAATCAAACCACTTCAGTGCATCGGGCCGGTGCCAGTCAGCCCAGCTTATCCCGGTCCTTAACTTCTTCACCCCCAGACTCCTGAGCCACTCAACCGCAAAGGGGAGCCTGTGATCATTGAAATGGAACCATTGACAGATACCCATCCCGGCACTGAAATGATTAATTGCCTCCTTCGGCGTACCATCAGCCCTGATAAGCCCCATGTAAAAATGACGGTAATAGGCGCTTCCCTCACTCTCCTTGTGCCTGGTTGTAGCCTCCCAGGTCGGAGGCAGATCGAGAAGACTGTACCAGAAAACCCTGGGAACCCTCCCCAGAAGAAGCTCAGTTGTCCTTCGCAATCCAAATACCTGCACCTCCTCGGCACCAAAAGACGATGCGCCGGCTTCGGTAACCCAGACCGGAAGACTGCAGATATCCTCTATCTCCTCTATCTTCGATGGCCACTCGTCAATCTGCCAGTGATTCCAGTCAAGAGGAAACCCGTGCACTGCCACAGCATCGAAATACTGCAGAGTACCATAACCCGACAAAAGCGAAAGGAACCGGGGATCTATCGGGGATATCCCCCCCAGAACAACACTCAATGATGGACAGACCTGCTTTACTGCCATGGCACCCAGTGATGCCATCCCGGCAAACTCTCTCCAGTCAGTATCAATCGTAAAATCCCAGTGAGAAAGATTGTTGGGCTCGTTCCAGATCTTTACCGCCTCAACCATCCCTACGCTCTCCTGCAAAGTTTCGGTTTCGAAAAACTCTCTCTCTTTTTCATCGCCTCGGCGATGTAATACTCAAGCTCCTGCGCCCGGTGTGCTGAAGTGTGGGCGGAAAGCACACGCTTCCTGGCCCTCTCCCCGATACTCCTGCGCTCCTCCTCGGAGATCCCGGAGAGATATTTCAAGGTATCCTCAGGAGTACTCCCCAGAAGAATCTCATCTCCAAAAGTAAAGAATTCACTTAAACCCTCCCAGTAGTCACTTATTATGGGAGTACCGCAGGCGGCCGCCTCAAAAAGACGCACACTCGGGGCATACCCGGACTGAACCATATCAGCCCTGGTAATGTTCAGCGTGAAACGCTGGGAACAGTAGAATTCACGATGCATCGAGGGTGATACATGCTCCCTGTGAACAACATTGGGAGGCCATGATGCAACATCGGGGTACTTGGGACCAGCCACTATAAATTTTCCCTCTGTCAATTCTCTGGCAGGCATCAGCATCAGTCTCTCCAGAGCCTCCTGACGGTCCTCGCTGTAGGTGCCCATATATCCCAGATCAAACACCCTCTTTCTCTCCTCCGGATAGTAACTGTCCGGATCTACCGAACAATAAAGCGGTCTGGCCAGAGGAGAACCGTAAACATGCTCCAGAATCTCGAGAATCGGGCCTCCCGCAAAAGAGAGATAAAGATCGTACCTTGGAATAAGATTGGGGGTAAGATACTCATACTGACGTCTCAGGAGCTTCCCCAGGGTTACCGGAGTATCAATATCATAAAAAGCGGCAATACCGTTTGCAGTATGCGTTACCCACTCCCCAACCGCCACTCCTTCAGGAACAAACGACCCCACAATCACTACCTCTGCACTCTGAATAGCGCTTGTATAACGATCCTTCAGCTCCATCATCGATGAGTAAAGCTCGGTTCGTCCGTAGGGCGGCTCACACAAATCCCGATGCATTGCATACCAGGGCATGTCCCTCTCCAGAAACAGAACACTGTGCCCCCTTGCTGAGAGTTCCTTGACAAGTGCCCTGTAGGTTGTGGCGTGTCCGTTGCCCCAGGAGGATGTAATTGTCAAACCGAGAATCACTATATCGCATGATGAAGGCAGAATCACAGTTTTACCCCCTCCCGGTTCACCAGTGTTCCCAACACCTGTTCAACATCCCTTGCCCGGCTGGAATAGGTGTGCTCTGCAAGTACCCGCCTCCGTGCAGCCTCCCCCATAACCGCCGTATCAGAGCTGTTTAACTCTCTCACATACTCAGCTACCTCACCGCCGTTTCTTGCAACCAGGCACTCACTTCCGGGTTTGAGAAACTGCTCGATCCCCTCCCAGGCATCGGTGATTATGCAAGCCCCTGCACCCGCAGCCTCGAAAATCCGGGTCGGAGGCGAGTAGCCGTATGAGGCCATGCTCTGACGATTGATATTGAGAACAGCCAGATTGGAACAGTTAAACACGTTGTGTTCATGTGTAAATACATGACCCAGCCGCCTGATATTTGTATAATCGGGAACATCACTCTCCCATCCGCTGCCCCCCAGAAGAAAAAGCCTCTCAGGAAGCATCGCTGCAGAGCGGAAAAAAAACTCCTTCACCCTCTCCTCACGGTCCGGAAGACGGTTGCCAAGGAATCCAAGTGTTCCCCTGAATCTCTCCTCGCCCGGAACAGGAAAATGAGTTTCAGGATCCAGGGCATTGTAAATTGGCACACAATCCCTGGCTCCAAGCGATCTGTATGCAGAAACCACCGGTTCCCCTCCGCCATAGGTAAAGATCGTGTCATACCGGGGGATCAGCCTCCGGAAAGGATCCCCGCGATCGTGAAGCACTCTATCCAATGTACAGGGAGCATCAACATCCCAGAATATTACCACCGTTCCCCTGCTCTGAAACCTCAGCACCGCCTCCTCAAGAAAACCATCGAAACGGCCTATACCACTGGTCTTGACAACCACATCCGCCTTGGAGGCCATCTCCAGAACCTCCTCCAGCCCCAGCTCATCCGCAACGTAAACCACACTGCGGGCCCATGATGGAACTGAGATATCGCGGTTTTCCTGGCGATCGTAAATGTCAGGCTCGTAAAAAGTCACCCTGTGTCCCAGGGCATTTAACTCCTTTATAATTCCCCTGTAGTAGGTAGCAGCCCCGTTCCAGTAAGCCGACAGAAGACTCGATCCGAAAAAAGCGATATCAAGCCCTTTTACAGCCATTTTTCTCTCCTTTTGCCACCGCTTCTTTGTTAATTCCCAGTTCCCCACAGATCCTCAGCAGCTCATCAACCCTGTGAACACAGGTGTGCCTCTTTAAAACCGTCTCCAGCCCCGTTAAAGCGATCTCCATCGCGGCATCCCTGTCATTTATCAATAACTTCATCTTCTCTTTCATATCGTTGCTATCCCTTGCCAGCAGATAATCCTTTCCAGCCCTGAACAAACCTTCACAATCCTCCCACGGAGAACAAATCAGCGGAATACAACAGGAAAGCGCCTCAAATACCCTTATTGTGGGAATGCCGGGAAGCGCCCGCACGTATGGCCTGCGGGGAATATGCACAGTCATGCGAAAGCCGGAAAATATCCTTGGCACAAGATAATTGGGAGTCCAACCTCCGTACTCAATCCCCTTCTCCCTGAGAACACTTAAAGCCTTCTCAGGATAGCGAACACCATAAATCCTGCACTTTAAACCCAGATCATTTACAGGACTGAAAAGATATCTGTCAAGCTCCTCGCTGCGCTCCTCATCACCCCAGTTACCGATCCATACAATATCCCCCTCCCCATCCAAGTCTGGAATAGGCCTGAACACCCGCACATCCGCAGCCTCATGCCACACCCAGGCTCTCTGTGCCCAGCAGTTCCTCACATATATACTTCTGACAATTTCCCCAAATGCAAGTACTCCGTCGTAGCCCGAAAGATCAAAACTGCCCATCGTCTCAGGCGCGGTTACACTCCGATGATGTGTATCATGGAAAAGCAGACGATATCCGGTGTTGAGTTTGCGATGATCGCCTATCCTGCCTATGATCTCTTTATCATTCCACTCATGCACTATCACCAGATCCGCCCCATCGAGCGCTTTGTCAAGGTCAAGAAGTGCGGCACTGTAACGGATACTCTCCAGACCGGGGTAAAAAAGCCTGAACTCTGAAACAATTCCCTCGAGTTTCTCACCCTCCTCCTCAAGAAGACTCCTCACACTCCAGGAATCCTCAGGCTCAAAAACCTTTACCTCATGCCCTCGGATTGCCAGTTCAGTCAATACCCCCCTAAGGAAATGGGCATTTCCATGGTTCCAGTCGGAGATCAGTGAATGGATAAAGAAAACTACCCTCATCACTTCACTCCCTGCTTCAAAATCGAACAGTTACACAACCCTGTCTCCTTCTTATACTTCAGCCCCCTGTAAATCTCAACATAGGCATCGGCCATCTTAGCGGAAGTAAATATCCGGGCACGGCTTAGCGCTCTCTGGGAGTATGAAACAAGTAAAGTCTGGTCTTCTGTCAATTTTTTCACCGTATCCGCTATCTCATCCCTGTCTCCCGGAGAAACATACAGCGCCGCATCCCCCCAAACCTCCCTTAGACTCTCTATATCACCCAGCACAAGCGCACATCCGCATAGCCCCGCCTCCAGAGCTGAAAGCCCGAAGGGCTCATATATTGCAGGAAGAAGGTAAATCGATGCCCTGCCCATCCAATTCGCTACAGATTCCGATGAAATCCTGCCCAGCAAAGTAACATTATCCCCCTGTATATCTCCCCTGCCCCCCTCATCCCCTGCCACTACAACCGGCCAGTCAAGAGAGGAAGCAGATGAAATTACCATCGAGATGTTCTTTCCCTCATCCCATACTCTCCCTGCGGAGAAAATCATCTTCTCCTTTGTCAGAGGTTTGAACAAGGCGGCAGAACGTCCGTTGTGAATCACTCCATAGGAAACCTGCAAACCATAATGCCTGCGAAGAAAACTTAACATGGAAAGAGTTGGGACAACCACAAAGTCCGCACCCCTGAGACCCTCGGCAACCTTGCGACGGTAAATCTCCCATTCATGCGGAGGTGAATTCTTTTTTACATGCTCAAACCAGGAAAAAACACAGGAGTGCCCGACAACAACTACAGGCGCCTTGAACGGAAGAGCCCCGAGGGCATAGCCGTTAAGATGAACGATATCGGGACTGGTCAGGCTCTCAAGCTCCTGAAGCCACTCCCCCCCCTCATTAACCTCCCTCCAGGGATTATCCATCCACTCCAGCTTATATCCGCTCTCAAAAAGCTCCACATTTGGGAGCCCCCGGATCTCCTTTCTCTGCTCTGGAGAAGGAAAAGGGCCCATGGTCACAAGACAGGTCTCTATCCCTCTTCTGTCAAGCTCACTTACCAGCTCGACCGTATAGCTCCACACCCCGCCGACAGTATCGGTGGTCATCAGCACCCTCTTTACATCACGCACCCCGCCTCTCATCCCTACTCTCCATCTCTGCTTATGAATTTGAAGAAAAAACTGTCTCCCTCTCCCTCTTCAATCAGAAATGCCAGATGAGACTGCTCAAAGCGTTCAAAAAACTCACTCCAGGACACCACCGCAAAATGCCTGTCCTCAGGTGAACCCGGAAACTGAACCCTCAATACACCCGCCCCCTCGGTGGGAGTCTGATCCAGTGCCACCCCAGGCATCCCGCCCCTCTTCTCTATCCAGCGGCGTATCACCTGATGATCTGTGGTGAGCGTAGTCTTAGCCATACCGAACACCGCCTCCCCTTTAGTCAACTGTTATTGTAAATGGCATCGAGAACATCAGCCACAAGCAAAACCTCACTCAATGAACTGTCATAGCCCCTGGAAAGGCTAAGCCTGGATGCCCAGTCGATTATCGCCCGGCCTCCCCATAGATCTGGAGGAGTGAAAAGGATCTCCCTCGATGTGCCGCGGTATTTCTCAAGAGTAAAATCATAAAATGATCCGTTTACATTTTTTATCGACAAGGCCCCCTCTGTTCCGTAAAGAGTAACCCCGATCACCGCATCACATCCTGCCGAAAGCTTCCAGGAACATCCCAGATTTATATGCACTCCCCCCTGTACCTCCATCCTTACCGAGGCATAATCCTCAACTCTTCCTCCCCTCCCCCGAATCCTCTCTCCCCGGCAAAAAAGAGCACTTTTTACCTCCTTGACTTCTGGAAAATCAAGAAACCAGAGCGCTAGATCAACAAGATGAATCCCCAGGTCTATCACACACCCCCCACCGGAGAGCTCAGGATCGTAAAACCACTCCTTGTCAGGACCGTAAGCGTTATGGAAAACAGTATCCAGCGCATACACCTTCCCCAGAACATTTTCCCCCAGAAGCTTCTTTGCTATCCTGACCGGCTCCATGAAACGGTATGACATGTCAACTCCAAGGAGCAGATTTCTCTCCCGCGCGCTCTTAATTACAGCATTTACCTCCCCTGAGTTTCGTCCCAGGGGCTTCTGACAGAAAACCGGAAAGCCGGCATCGAGAGCAGCCTTAACCTGGGAAGCATGTAGCGCACTGGGAGTAGCGATTACAATTCCGTCAAGCTCCCCGTAGCTTACCAGATCATCAAGAGATGAAAAGACCAGGGAACTTCCATCACCCGCCGCAGCCTCAGCCATCTCCCTGGATACATCAGCCACTGCAGCAACACGGGCTATCCCGCTTTCCGTGAGGAAATCCATGCGGTTTTTTCCTATCCACCCCACACCCAGAAAACCAAGTCTTAACGATGAGAGAATCACCTTTGTCTCTGTACTCATAGTGTCACCAGTGCCTTTATAAAACCGTCCGGACGACTCCTCAGAGCTTCGAAAGCAGAGGAGAGTTCCTCCAGAGGATAAATGTGGGTGTAAAGAGATGACGGCTCAAGCTCACCCCGGGTAATCGCCTCAACTGCCTGTCTCATCCCCTCTACATATCTGCGGTTCTGACGCTCATGAGCGTTTATTACATCGATACCCTTCCAGTTCCACACCTGCATATTAACTGAGCGCAGCCCGTCCTGATGATATCCGGCGATTACAAGCTTTCCACCCTCCTTTATAACCTCACCGGCTATATCCAGGGATTGCTGGTACCCGGTCGCCTCTATCACCCTGTCACACAATCCACCACCGGTGAATTTCATTACCTTTGTAATCACATCATGATTATTATCCATGGATACAGTTTCCTGTGCTCCGAATCTCCGGGCAGTATCGAGAGCAAATTGACGACGTGAGAGGGAGAGTACCCTTGCTCCTCTTTTTGCCGCAAGTGATGTGATCAGGGCACCGATAAACCCGATACCTATAACAGCCACTGTCTGCCCCTCACTTATATCTGAGCGGTTAAAAATATTCATGACACATCCCAGAGGTTCTCCGGGAAATGGTACTCCGTCAAGCTCAGGAGGAAGAACGACCAGGGAATCTTCATTGACAATATCGTACTGTGCAAAGGCATGACCGGAAAGAAAAGCTACTCTGTCACCCTCCTTTACATCCTTAACTCCTCCACCCCTCTCCCTCACTCTGCCCCACCCCTCATGACCCGGAGCACCGGGCTCCCGAGGATAACTGAACCATGGACGGCCCTCCCAGAGCGGAAGATTTGAGCCGCATACCCCGCAGCCCTCAAGCTCTACAAGCACCTGCCCCTCTCCAGGGCCGGGAACAGGCATATCACAGATATCAAACTTGCCAGGTGATACACACACTGCTGCTTTCATGATTCCTCTCTCCGATACAGCGGTACTGCACAGATCCCTCTCTAACCCCGCTACCTCAACACTCATGCAACCCCCTCTTTCTCCATCAGAGATAACTCCCTTCTACCCGATTCCACGATCCAGCGGTAAAGCCTCGAAATACCCTCCAGGGTGCCCACCGACGGTTCCCATCCTGTCAATTTGTGAAATTTGCTCAGGTCAGAGACATAAAATTTCTGATCCCCCGTGCGCCACGGAGCAAAAACCATGTTGGGAACATCTCCATGAAGCTTTTTTATCGACTCCAGGAGTTCCAGGATACTCAGGGTATTCTTTATCCCCCCTCCGATTGTAAAAGCCTCCCCGGCACACTTTTCACGCCGTTCATAAGCATTAAGAAAAGCCTCTACCAGGTCATCTATAAAAAGCAGATCCCTCACCTGTCTGCCGTCACCGTAGATAGTTATAGGCTCTTTTTCGACTGCACGAAACAACAGATGAGCCACCCAGCCCTGATCCTCATTACCAAACTGATGTGGCCCATAAATACAGCTCATACGAAAAACAGTTGCAGGGATACCGAAGGTTCGGGCATAGTCAATCACATACTGATCCGCTCCCCCTTTGGAACATCCATAGGGGCTGTGAAAGTCAAGCAACCTGCTCTCACCTATCCCGCTGAAAGAGTTATCCGGTACCCGGTAACGCGTGTTTTCTTTTATTAACTGCAGATCTCCTAACCTGCCGTAGACCTTGTTAGTGGATGTAAACAGAAGAAAGGGGGGATTTTCTGCCTCACGAAGAATCTCAAGGACATTGACAGTTCCCCTGAGATTAATCTCAAAATCCTCCAGCGGATCATCCAGACTCCTTGTAACAGCCACCTGGGCGGCAAAATGGTATACCCGCTGCGCTCCATCCAGTGCCTCCCTGAGCGCTTTCTGATCTCTCACATCTGCTATTCTGGCCTGTATCGATGAACCATGTGTGTCGATAAGCCATTTCAGATTCTTTTCCGATCCTTTTCTTGACAGATTATCATAGAGGAGCACCTGATACCCGTCACTGGCAAGCCGGTGGCAGAGATTCGTCCCGATAAATCCGGCTCCTCCGGTGACCACCACCTTCTGCCCCGTTTTCATACCGTCAACCCTCTTTCGAGCAGCTCGGCATTGGCCAAATCCAATAAATCATCGGCTATCTGCCCCTCGAGCCATCCAGCGAGTTCAACAAGTCCCTTGTCAAATGCAATCGACGGTTCATAACCAAGAACCTCTCTGGCAAGGGTAATGTCGGCATAGCAATGACGAATATCTCCGAAACGGTACTTTTTGCTTATTACAGGGGTGATACTCTCCTTCCCCAGCACTCTTGCCATCTCAGAGGCCACATCACGAACCGTATAAAAGTAACCACTTCCGATATTGAAGATCTTCCCCGATGCCTGCTCGGTTTCCAGAGCCAGCCTGCAGGCCCTGACTACATCGAGAACACTCACAAAATCCCTCTTCTGATACCCATCCTCGAATATCAGCGGCTCTTTCCCGTTAAGATACCGGGAGGCGAATATTGCCAGCACACCTGTATAAGGGTTGGAGAGGGCCTGACGGGAACCGTAGACATTAAAGAATCTGAGCGCTACAGTGGGAATCCCATACGCCCTCCCGACCATCATACACATCTGCTCCTGATCATATTTGGAAAGAGCATAGACCGATGCCAGAGAAGGAGGTTTACTCTCAGGGGTAGCGACCGGAAGAAGAGGAGTGCCATCGATTGACTGCGGCTCCCAGAGCCCGTTTTTAAGCTGCTCGAGAGTACGATGTGCTGTCTCCACTCTGATCCCGGAACTGTCAGTATAAAGTCCCTCCCCGTAAACACTCATGCTCGATGCCACAAGCAGGCGCTCTACACCACGCTCCAGAAGGCTCTCAAGAAGCACTGCAGTGCCAAGATTATTTGTTTCTGTGTATCCTTTAATCTGATACATACTCTGGCCGACACCTACCGATGCGGCGAAGTGAAACACGGCACTTACTCCACACAACGCCTCTTTCACCACTTCAGGATCACCCACAGACCCCTTGACAAACTGCACATCGGGACTGAGATAAGCAGGCTTCTCTGCGTTGGGGCCGTGAACCTGTGGAGAAAGGTTGTCAAGCACACGCACCCGGTATCCATGCTCCAGAAGTTCATCGCATAGATGAGAACCGATAAAACCCGCCCCACCCGTGATCAGTATCAGTTTACTCATATTTTTCCCGTCTGATTTTTTTATTTAGGGCCAAAAGGTACTCTGCTTTTCACTCGGCAATTTTCATGCCACAGGTATTCATTGCTTTGAACCTGCTCAGGCTTTTTCAAACATCAATCTGCAGATAATAAAACTCTCTCCAGGCAGGTGAGATTTTTCCCAATATGAGAATCCGGAGCATCAGATGCCATGTAATCCCTGCCTGAATCTGGCACCCGCTTTGCCTTTTCAATCAAAGAAAACCGTCAATAACAAAAAGGGGGCACTGATGACTTTACCTCTTATCAAATGGATCGACACTGAGTGGCTCAAAGAAAACCTGAACAACCCCCAGATAAGAATCATCGACTGCCAGCCCGATGTACACGACTATATTAAAGAACACATAGAGGGCGCAGTCTACTTAAACGAAAACCACTTCCGTGCCTTCTACTCAAACCTGCCCACCCATTACAGCCCCACCGAGTGTATCGGGAAACTTCTCCAGTGGGCCGGTATACAGAATGAAAAGACAACTGTTATCTACGGGGGAAACGGTGTGTTTTCGAAAATTGGTGACGGGCTGGAACAATCCATGGTAGCCTACAGCCTGGGACGCTTCGGAGTAAAAGATATCTGTATCCTCAACGGAGGTCTCGAAAAATGGAAGGAAAAAAACTACCCCCTCTCAAAGGAATATCCGCTCATTCCCCCTTCCGATTTCCAGCCTTCAGTCCAGGATGAATTCTTTTACAACTATAAACAGTTCTGCGAAATCAAAGACAGGCCGGAAACCACAATAGTCGATGTGCGGCCCAGAGTTATCTACGAGGGAAAAGCGATGTGGTCAAAGCCAGGGCATATCCCGCGTGCCATCAACCTTCCCTGGCGTGTACTGATGGATCATGATAATCCCAGACTGCTCAAGCCCCTGGAAAAAATCGCAGAACTGGTAAAAGGACGGAAAATCTTTCCCGATAAGTCAATTGTCCTCTATTGCGGTACCGGCAGAGAGGCAACATCGGCATTTCTGGTTCTCAAATATGCAATGAACTTCCCGGATGTGAGGATATTTGAGGGTTCTTTTACAGAGTGGTGTACCCATCCGGAAAACCTCACTGTCACAGGTCCTTCACCTGTAAAAATAAAAAGCGAACCATGACCGGATGGATCATCCTTTTTCTGCTCCTGAGCGCTGTAAGCGGATTTTTTGCATTCAGCAGCATCGTTGTGGAACTGTCCGGAATCGCACAGATTCTCTTTTTCATCTCTATAGCTCTTCTTCTGCTCTCTTTTATAACCCTACTTATTACCAGGAGGTAAAGAAATGGAAAATGTCTACAAGACAATCGAACTCACAGGCTCATCCCCTGACAGTATCGAAGACGCGGTGAGAAATGCCCTCTCCTTTTCATCCCGGACCATAAGAAACATGCGCTGGTTCCAGATCTCCGATCTGCGTGGACGTATCGAAGGTACCCATATCGATAAATGGCAGGTCACTGTGAAACTGGCCTTTGAGGTCGATCAGGAATAGTGTTCTGAAAGGCGCTTTTGCGCCTTTTTGCTTTTTCACTCTATCGCACTATAATCGTGATAATACCATCTGCTTATCAGCCTCTTTAATGAACGATTCAGGATTACTCTCCGGAGAAAAACAGGTAAAAAACATTCGATACCGACCCCGATATGAAAAACAAACATCGGTGACCTGGTCTTTAACCGGACATTACTGAAACTGTTTATTCTATTAACATTGTTTTTCTTTTTAACGAAGATATCAGGAAACTGACAGTACCCTGAGGTGAGGGCTGTAATGTCCTTATTTCATCTTTGAGGTGAATTTATAACTTATTTTGGCCACTTTTTAACAGGCAAATTCACTCTTTCACCTCAGAGGTGAAACAACAACCCAAAATATCGTTTCCTGCCAGTCAACATTTCTTTTTCTTCTTCCTGCATGCACTTAAGGGTAGACTGGATACATACTATCGTATTGTCGTGCTATCGTTCTGTTGTAATGTCGTACATCGTGGTGGAAAGCCCTCCTACGCTAAGAAGCTACGGGGAAAAATCCGGAGTCTTCAACGGGCTGAAACCAGGGGGAAACCCACACCTTATCTCTTTAATGAGCAAACAATTCTGGATTACTCTCAGGAGAAAAACAGTTAAAAAACATTCGATACCGATTCCGACCCCGATATGAAGAACAAACATCGGTTAAGACCTTTGAAATCACCCGAATTAAGTTACTATATTTTATACACAAAACATCTGAATAAAGGAGTGTAGACAATGCCGATGTACGAGTTTTACTGCTCTTCGTGCAATACCATTTATACCTTCTTTTCCAGAACTATCAATACGGATAAAGTTCCCTTGTGCCCGAAATGCCGTACCGATGACCTGAAGAGGATGGTATCGAGGTTTGCGGTAACTGCAAAAAGCAAGAATAGTGGTGATGATTCAGGGATGCCTGATCTGCCGATCGATGAGGCAAAGATGGAGAGGGCGATAGAATCTCTTGCTTCAGAGGCTGAGAATATAAACGAGGATGATCCCCGTCAGGCCGCAGATCTCATGCGTAAATTATCTAACATGACCGGTCTAAAACTTGGTGATAAGATGGAAGAAGCTCTCAGCAGGATAGAGTCCGGAGAAGATCCGGAGGCAGTTGGCCAGGAGATGGAAGATCTGGATGAAAATGATCTGTTCAAAGTAGATGGCGGAGGAAAAGGCAGCTCAAGGAGAGCGGCGCCAACCAGGGATGAGACTATTTACGACATGTAAACAGGCTCTTTATTCCTGACCTGCCCCCTGAATCCCCCAGAGGAGTACTTGAAAATCCACGCTGAGCATAAATAAAAAGGGCCCGTTCAGGGCCCGTGTCATATTCTGTTTTTATTCTCAACCAGGCGATGTACTTCCCTGATTTATCTTACCATACCGGTAAAGATCTTCTCAACAAACAGGAGAGTTCCGGTTCCCTCTTCCGTAAACCTGATCAGTACCATCTGTCCAGGCCAGTCAGTCTTTATTTCAACTCTGTTTAAATTATTGACCACTTTTGTCTTCAACACTTTTCCATCGATACCAAACACCTTTAAATTCCCGGAAACCACATTCGGAAAATCAATTCTTAGTTGCCCTTTTTTTTTAATAACGGAAAATTTTGACTTTTTATTTACCGTCACCGGATTCCTGGTATTTACTGATGGACCCTGGAGAGCTTCAATGGCTCCGGAGAGAAAAACCAGAGGAGCATTCCAGTTGATCGCTATCTCGTTAGATGCATAGCTGCACATCAGGTCGATATAGGAAAGTGCTGGAAGTTCCGATGTATAGGCATTTTTGCAATCCTTTGCATCCTCCCTGTTCTTATTGGGACCGCCGACTACAAAACCGGGAATCGGCTCATCTATTCCATCAGCCTCTGATGGTCTGTGGTGGATAAACATGGGAGTCTTGTCACCATAACCGGTCACAAATGAATACCCGGTTGGATTTCTTCCAAGCAGATAATCGAACTGGTTGATGGCAGTATTTTTGTATTTAGCATCCCCACCAGCCAGATATGCGAAAACCGCTGCCATACCCTGGTTTGCTGCTACAGCACTGCTTCCCCAGTAAAAATCGGATGCGGTCATGCCTATCCCGTAGGGATTGGTGTCGCACCTGGCAACATAGTCACCTGCAAGATCCAGGATTTTTGCAACAATACTGCCTTCATCAACTGCAGATGTCAGGTCTTTTTTGTTAAGAAAAAGCGAGTAGAGACTGAGTGTTGCAACTCCCGGCCACGCCGGGATGGTGTAAAAATCATCAAGCATTCCGGATGGATAAGCGATAGTGAAGAAACTGTCCTGTTTTGTCGCTATGTAAAGCTCTGTAGCTGCCCACTTGAACTCATCGCTTACATTGTTGTCCCCGTACTCACCGGTTGTGATATCCGGATCATAATCACGGTTGTGGTTAGTCTGATTGTAGCGAACCGCTGGATTACTACGAGCCCATTTCCAGGCATTCAATGATGCCGTCAGACACTGATCAGCAAACCCGGGAAGCTGGCTTTCGAATTTTTTCAGAATGCGGTAAGCCTGTGCGGTTACTGCCGCAAAGTCAAGTGTGGCAGCAGTTGACTTCATGATTACATACCTCGGCGCATCATCTTCCTCAGGCATGATCATCCCGCAGAAATTTCTCGATGTGAGCTTGTGATACACCCCCCCGTCCTGAGAATCCTGCATGGTAAGCATCCATCTTAAATTCCACAGCACCTCATCAATAAGATCGGGGAGATCATTGTTGGACTCGGGAATATTGAGGTTGAGAGTGTCATAAAATGAGGGAAATGCCTCGTAAGCAGCAAACATCGTATATGTGGTGATACCCGAGTTTACAATGTACTTACCATAATCACCCGCATCATACCATCCACCGGGTGATGAAATGGTTGATCCGGCTGTTCTCTGACCGAAAGCAGCCGATTGATGAATCTGGACCGCGTTGTCCGGATGACCGGCGCTTCTTGCCCATTTCCCTGCATACTGCGCATCAAGTGCCATCGAGGCCCTGTTGAAGTAGAAAGCCTTTATACTCGCTTTTGCCACCTGAAGATGAACATCGTTCGCGATAGTAAATTCATAGGAATCCGGGCATCCCTGTATTCTTATCTTAAAGTTACCAGTCTCTTTAAAAGCAGAAAAATCGGCGATCCGGGCATTCTCTCCCGATGCATCCCAGAATTTGCCCCCGGAAAGAGCCCCGGCATACACCTTCTGATCCTGAGAATTATATACAAAAAAGCTGTCGCTTGTGGCTCCAATCGCTACCGCCTTTTTTATTCCCTCAGGATAAAACCCGGTCTGGTTAAGATGAATGGCAGCGCCAAAAGAGGAAACAATGCAGGCACAGAGAATAATTACAGATACTTTAAAACGCACAACCATAAGACCCCTTTCATTGAGAGTTCTATCTTTTAGTGCATAACCAAACTGCAGGTGTTCAGTGGAATGAAGGATAAAGGGGTGGTTTTAATTTAGATTATTTAATAATTCTTTTAATTGTTTTACTTCAGGGGACGGACTATCCTTTTACTTTTATCTGTCGTTGATGTGACAGGCTGCAGCCGAATTACCATGTGATGAAAAAGTGAACTTAAGCTGTTAAATCCCTGATTCATCTCTGAGGTGAACCGGTTACTTAATTGCTTAAATTGCCTTTTAAATGAATTGATGCTTTGGACCATCCCGGAAGGCCATCATAAAAGTAAAAAAGTAGTCCGTCCCCGGGACCCTTACTTTTTTTGTGCACCGGTATTGCTTTCTTATTAGATTCATTCTACACTGGAATTTTCACAGAATACTTACTGTCCTCATATTCATACTTCTAAGGGAAAGCCATGAAAACATTGGTCGTCTACTACTCAAAATCCGGGAACAATAAATATCTTGCACGGAAATGCATCGAGGCACTGGGAGGGGATATCGAAGAGATAACACCCAGGATGAGTGCGTTTTTCTTTCAGGTACTCTCTTCACTCACTGGAGCAGGCTTAGGAATAAACCCTCTCAAAGCTGATTTAAAAGAGTACGATCGGGTTTTGCTATGCGGACCTGTCTGGATGGGTAATCTTATTTACCCTCTGCGCTCTTTCATCAAAGAATACAACAGAAGTATTAACAATTTGATTTTTGCTACATGCTGTGGTGTCGATGACTCAGAAAAAGACAGTCGGTTCGGTTATACCAGAGTATTCTCAAAAGTAAGGAGTATGGCCGGAGAAAAAAGCATCCTTTGCGAGGCATTCCCAATAAAACTTGTTGTTCCTGAAGAGCAAAGGCATGACAACGATGCACTTATGAAGGCCCGTTTATCGGATGATACTTTCAAGGGACAGATTCTCCAAAGGTTTGATAATTTCATCAAAAGGGTAAAAACCGAGGTGTAGACTTCTGATGGAAGATCTGATCTACCGGAACGAAAAACTGAGGGAAGAAAACAATATTCTCAAAGCACTTCTGGAAAACACCCATACCCATTTGGCATACCTTGACAGAGACTTCAATTTTGTATACATCAACGAAGCTTATGCTTCCGGATCAGGTCATTCAAAAGCGGAACTTGTCGGAAAGAATCACTTTGCATTTTTTCCAAACCCTGAAAATAAAAACTTTTCAGGGAATGCCGCGATACTGCAAAGCCGGTCCGTTTTCATGACAAGCCATTCCAGTATGTGGACCAGCCGGAAAGGGGCGTAACTTACTGGGACTGGTCTCTGATTCCTGTCAAGGACAGTACCGGAACGGTAACAGGCCTGGTCTTTTCATTAACAGAAACAACAAAGCGGAAAAAGGCTGAGGATCGGATGAGAGATGCTATTGAGGAACTGGAGTCTTTTTCCTATTCCGTTTCTCACGACCTTCGCACCCCGGTTCAGGCTATACTCGGTCTATGCAAAATTTTTCTCGAAGATTATTCGAATATACTTGACGAATCCGGAAGAGAGATCATTTTGCGCATTGAATAATCCGGCAAGAAGATGAATGAATTGATCGACAGCATTCTCTCTCTTTCCAGAATCGGTCGTTTGGCAATATCCCGTGAAAAAATAAATCTCTCCAGAATTGCAGAGGACATAGTCAATGAACTTAAACAGAGAGACCCTGACAGAAAAGCGGATATTTCGATTCAGAGCGGGATGGAGATAACTGCAGATGCAAGTCTTATTAAAATTGCCCTTACAAATCTGATAAACAACTCCTGGAAATATACAAAAAAGAATTCCTGTACCCGGATTGAATTCGGCTCATTTAAAAGAGACAATCAGACAGTGTTTTTTATTAAAGATAATGGAGTCGGTTTTGATATGAGCAGTGTAAAACGGCTCTTCATCCCTTTTCATCGCCTGCACTCTGACAAAGAGTTTCCCGGAACCGGAATCGGACTTGCAACAGTAAACAGAATAATGAGCCGCCACGGGGGGAAGGTATGGGCAGAGGCAGAAAAAGGAAAAGGTGCTACATTTTACTTTACAATAGACGATGCCGGCATCTCACATGCTGAGTCCGTACGAAATCCAGGAATCGGATAATCTGGAAAACAGAGTAAACTCTTCAACCGTTAACTCTCGGATCCATCACACGCCCCATAAAAAGAATCGCCTTTGTCTGAGTATCGCGTATCAGGTAGATAAAGGGACGATCAGCTACAAAGATTGGGTATGAAGATGCTGTGGTGTCCCTCCCAAGAATTATTGCTGTCGCGGCAGCGGCCTCAGTACCCTTCTCATCAACCTTGATAAATGCCTTATGGATTATATCTGAGATGACCAGGTTATACTTGTCAGAAATTCCCGAGAAATCCGCGTTTGAAAATGGGGCTGTCATACCCAGTGATTTAAACGCATTTGTCAAAGACATCGGTTCGGTAGTAAACTGAAATTTCGGAATGCGAATTGGTGGCAATACTGTTGGATTCAGCTTGTCCAGCAACCCGGTAATATCTTCTGCGCTGAAATTCGATTCAAAATCGGAAAACATGCCACTGTCCGGAAGAATGAAATCCATGGCGATACGTCCGCCTTTGTATGGAAGCTCAAGGACCCTGACATTCTCCGCTTCTGTATATAATAGTTTTATTTCGCCACCATTCTCACCCTCCAGCTTCATAGTCGGAACAAGAACTTTTTCACCGTCAAGGAGTTGGAATTCCTGATTGTCTGTTTTTTCAGAATTAAAGGAATAAAGCCAGTCTGCCATAAAGTAAATGGCATTTGTTAATACCAGTTCTGTTAAAGTATTTATGGATCCAGGTGGAAGAAGATTGTTTATCCTTGATTTTGTCTGCTCACTTACCCAGTTGTTTATAATGATACGGCATGATTCCGGATTTTTCCTGAAATCGAGCAAATTTACTCCTGCATCATAATGACGTGCAAGGAGATCCAGATAAGTATCTTTTATCAAAAGACCGTTCTGCTGCCAGATACTGTTTACAACATTGAGTTCAAGTTTTTCGGTCTCATCCGAATGAGTCTCCAGACTCCTGTCAAGACCATTGAGAGCGGCATGAAAATCCTCTCCTGCAAGTGTCACCTGAAGTGTACTTCGAATCTGCTCGGCAGTTTCTCCTGCAGCACCCGCATCAGTCATCCCCAACGCCACTGTTATGCTGTAAGGGGAAAAAAAGAGGTTCTTGTTTCCTTCCACAAGCTGCTTATACATCCTGGAGGCAAACTGGTTTATGCTCTTAGCCTGCTCTGCCACCCGGGAATCACTTGCTGGAATAACATCCCTGCTCTCTGATGACCTTGCAGTCAGGAATTTTCCATCCCCCTGCTCAACCCTGTTTGTATTAACCGGATCGTTCACACAATTGAAAACCAGCAATGCGGCCAATACACACAAAATTTTACGCATGACTACCCCTCCTTATTTGAGTTTGAAGCACCTTCTTATCAAATTATAATATTTTTTCTATGTAATGTATTCAGCAGAAGAAAATCTGTATTCTGTTGTTACAATAGAACATACCATCTTCCACTTTTCCAGTGGGAAATGAATGTCAGGGCCGGATTAGTGCTTTCACTTTAAGGGGCATCCGACATTTTAATGGGTAGCCCCCATATATAGTGTTTAGAGTATTTTTACTGCATGGATGATAAAAAGCTCTTCACGAAGATATTAGGAT
>JAAYIG010000153.1 GCA_012523595.1 Fibrobacter sp. | reverse complement strand
GCTTACACACTGCAACAGATTCTGACTGTTAAAAGTGATGATCTGGCTGGGCGTTCAAAAATCTATGAGGCAATCGTCAAAGGTGAAAATACTCCCGAAGCCGGAATACCTGAATCATTCAAGGTTCTGGTCCGGGAAATTAAAGCACTTGCTCTGGATATTGATATTCTGACCGGTGAAGAAACCGCTGCTTGATTATTTGAACAGTTGGGGTACCTTCGGGGTACTCCTCTTTATACAGGGGGTAATACGTGGCAGAACTTATCAGCCATCTTGACAAAAAAGTTCAGGAGATAACGGGAGTATCGGTTCGACTGGCTTCTCCAGATACCATTAGAAACTGGTCATACGGTGAGGTTACAAAACCCGAGACTATTAATTATCGTTCTTTCAAGCCGGAACGTGACGGCCTGTTCTGTGAAAAAATCTTTGGCCCGGTGCGTAACTGGGAGTGTAACTGTGGAAAATATAAAAGGATTCGCTATCGTGGTGTAGTCTGCGACCGCTGTGGAGTCGAGGTTACTCATTCCAAGGTGCGTAGGGAGCGGATGGGGCATATCGAGTTGGCTGTACCAATTGTTCACATCTGGTTTCTTAAAAGCGTTCCTTCTCATGTAAGTTATCTTCTGGGGTTAGCCAACACTGTACTTGAGAGAATCGTTTATTACGAATCTTATGTGGTAATTGATCCGGGTAATACCAACCTGCGTCGAGGGATGCTCCTAAGTGAAGATGAATTCATTGAACTTGAGGAACAGGATAAGCAGTTTGTGGCGAAAATGGGTGGTGAGGCTGTGCTGGAGATGCTGGCCACTTTGGATCTGGAAGAGCTCGCAATAGATCTGCGTTCAAAAATAAAGCTTGAATCTTCAGAGCAGCGTCGTCAGGAACATCTTAAAAGACTTCGCATTGCTGAAGCGTTTCTGAGATCTGGAAATAAACCCGAAAACATGGTTCTTCGTGTTTTACCTGTGCTTCCTCCCGATCTTCGTCCTCTGGTCCCACTGGAGGGTGGGCGTTTTGCTACTTCCGATCTTAATGATCTTTATAGAAGAGTAATAAACCGCAACAACAGGCTTAAAAAGCTTATCGAAATAAAGGCTCCGGATGTCATCTTGCGTAACGAAATGAGAATGCTTCAGGAAGCAGTGGATACGCTATTTGACAATGGAAGGAGAACCTTTTCTGTAAAAGGTGAAGGTAAACGTCCTTTAAAATCGCTCAGTGATTTATTGAAAGGTAAACAGGGGCGTTTCCGTCAGAATCTTTTGGGAAAACGAGTTGATTACTCGGGCCGTAGTGTTATCGTAGTAGGGCCGGAGCTGAAGATACATCAGTGCGGTCTTCCAAAAATGATGGCTCTTGAGCTGTTCAAACCCTTTGTGATTCAGAAGCTTGAAGAAAAGGGGCTGGTTCAGACTGTTAAGAGTGCCAAGAAGTTTGTTGAAAAGGAGAGACCGGAGGTTTGGGATATTCTGGAAGAGGTCATTAAAGACCATCCGGTTCTTTTAAACCGTGCTCCGACATTGCATCGACTGGGAATACAGGCATTCTTTCCGGTTCTTGTGGAAGGAAAAGCCATTAGATTGCATCCGCTTGTCTGTACTGCCTTTAACGCTGATTTCGATGGTGATCAGATGGCCGTGCATGTACCTTTGTCTTTTGAATCTCAGCTTGAGTGTCGGTTTTTGATGTTGAGTGCAAATAACCTGCTCAGCCCAGCTTCTGGTCATCCGGTCATGACTCCTACTCAGGATATCGTTCTGGGTATTTATTATCTGACTAAGAT
>JAAYIG010000152.1 GCA_012523595.1 Fibrobacter sp. | reverse complement strand
GTTCTTTACAGCGGTTCAAATTTAAGGTTTGATCTGGGAGAGAAAAGTGATACTGTTGAGACTGTGAAGCTGGTGCTTGATGGAATACTTAATATCAGACAGATTGCAGGTTTCAAGCCCGGAACATATACAATTCTTACATACAGCGGAGAACTGATTGACAGTGGACTTGTCTTTGGTACAGTGCCCGATGGATACCAGTATGAACTGAGTTCACGAAACGGGAAGGTCCAGGTTTCTGTTAGTATTTCTGCAGAAACTCTATCTGCAGGATTCACAGCATCACCCAGGAACGGTTTTTACCCGTTAGCCGTAAAATTTACTGATACATCTAAAGGTGTGATAGACTCCTGGCAGTGGAACTTTGGTGACGGGACGACAAGCGATAAAAAGGATCCGGTACATGAGTATTCGAAAGCAGGTCTTTATACTGTAAAACTGACAATCGCAGGTCCCGATGGAATCGATTCTGTTATTAAAACCGATTATATCAATGTCTATTCGGATTCAGCAAAAGAGGCGGTATCATTTTTTAATCCGAAAGTGCTTTTTGACACTGTAAAGGCCTTTAACGGCAGCATTATACTGTGGAAAGACTCGACTTTTACCGGTAAGGAAATCAGACATGATACTCTTTTCGCAATTAAAGTATCCGAAAACTATGAGGGAGTGGTTAAGACCGGAATGTCTTTTGTATTTGGAAACAAAGATTCTTTTCCGGAATTCTATGTGGGTATTTCCTATTTGCCGCTTCCATCAGGTTTTGCACCAGGTGATGTGCGCATGTATCGTGACAGTGCCGGAGTACTCCTTGTTGAGCATGGATCCCGGGTAGATTCTTTAAATAAGATAGTTTACACCAAAACATCGGTTCTAAAGTATCCGTTTCTATTGCTCATCGATACACTTCCTCCGGTCATAGAGGTTAAAAGTGATACAGAAGCGGTCTGTCTGCCGAATACCATTGTAAATGACACTTTTACAGTACGGGACAATATTTTCAATACTTACTGGAATTATGTCTATGGCAGAGGAGAAGATTCCCTCCTGAAATCCATCTCAGGCCAGTTAAATGGCAAGTCAAAAGACCTGCAGATGAAGGTTCCCGGTGAGGCAGTAGGTGATCTGAGCGGTTTAAGAGCATTACTGATTGTATCTGATGGTGCACACACAGATACTGTCAATGTATCAAGGAAAGTAAGAAGAGATATTTCTGATCCATGCACCACATCCAGCATGGAATGGTACCCGCTTTCAGTTACAGCCGATCTCGATTCCTCAGGACCGGAATATGTGATTGCCCGACTTTCGGAATTTGAAAATGTCTCCTATGATAACCGCTTCATGCGTATGTTTAAGTGGGAAGGAGACAAAGGAGAATTTGTCGAGTATTCGGCTGATGCACAGGAGAAATTCGGATTTATCCCTGGACAGACCATCTGGATAAAAACATTGAGAAAAAGACCGCTTCATTTCGGTTCCGGGACTACTGTTTCCTTAAAGGAACCTTTCAAAATAGAACTTGCTCCAGGAGAATGGACTGATATCAGTCTGCCGTTTGCCTTTCCGATACGGCTGGCGGATATTTTAGAGAACAGTATCGGATCGGAAGACATGCAGTTCTATTCATGGGTAAAGGATAGCTTAACCCGCAGATTCCGTTCTGAGGGGCTTTTTGTGCCCGGTATTGAAGAGATGCAGGACCTCAATGTTGTCCTGGATCTCAGTGAGATCAATGCCTTTACTGTTTACAATTCCGGAGACAGTAAGGCGGAATTAAAGATTCCACCCATTCCGGCTTCAATGTCTCCTCAGAGGCCCCTGGGGAAGAAAAAACAAAGCGGATGGAGTGTTAAGGCTGTTTTTAAGGCAGAGAGCGGGACACCGCTTTCCAGGGTTTTCTTCGGGTATAATCCTTCCGGTTCTGCAAGATGGTATCCGGTTCCACCTTCACTTTCCGAACAGAGGGTCGTGCTTTATAACCGAAAAGAAAACAAGCGATACGGTCATTTCATTGGCAATCAGTATAAAGGTGGTTTAACACAGGAAATGGCTTTTGAAAACAGGAGCTCCAGACCTGTTTCGATCTCATATCAGCTTCAGGAGTCAGGCAATCTCCCTGATAATACAAGTGTTCTGCTGCTCGATCAACAAAGTGGAAAATGGCAGAAAAGCGGTACTGTCACTGTGGCAGCAAAAAGTGTGGAGTACAGATTGATTGTGGCAGCCGATGAATCTTACAGAGAAGAATTGGGAAAGGATCTCCTCTCATTTAGGTATTCCATCAAATCGCTTTCTCCGAATCCTTTCAGATCACAGTTAAACATCCGATATACGG
>JAAYIG010000151.1 GCA_012523595.1 Fibrobacter sp. | reverse complement strand
GCCTCAAACAATGTGTTGCTCAATTTGACAACATCCACAGCGGGTAAATTTTCCAGAGGGAAATTGATCTCCCCCCTGAACTCGTATTCTGACCAGTTCATCTCTTTAAAGATGTCATCAACCAGTTTCTGGTTATTTTTAGCACAAAAGGCAAGCATCTGCTCACATACATGCAGCAGCATTGAATGATCGGTATTCTGAAGCAATTCTATGATTGTTTCCCAGTTGTTTTTTGACATCCCCAAGGCAACAAACTGTCTTTGAAAGATGTTTTGTGCAATTTTTGCTGCAATAGCATTCAATAATTTGGTTTCCTGAATCAAAAAAGCGGACTCACCCGTATAGGCAATACCACAGGGATAGGCTGCTTTTATATACCCCCTTATTTTGTCATTGACTATAATATCTGCCCTTATTTCATGACCATCATGCAACTGATTCTTTTTTGAATAAATTTTATTATCCAGGCAAACCGTTACCACGCATGCATCTACATAACGAAATCCTGAGGTGGTGACATCTGCTACCTCGAGCAACATATCCGATATAGACTCTTTTGTCAGTGCTTTATCTATCTGATAAAGGCACTCCAGTTCTTTTGCCCGTTCTGCCAGCATTTCAAAGGAAATATTCTTATACTTTCCTTCCATTTGTCACACCTCTTTTAAATTTCCAGGCTGTTTCTTATGGGGCAAGAATAAGCCTTGCCCCAACCGGGAAACAACCTTTAATGTTTATTTTATACCCATCCACGAAGTTTTACTGCTTCGGCGACACGATTGATCGCGATAACGTATGCTGCATCGCGCATATAAAGATCTTTTTCCTGAGCGATAGAATATACACCCTCAAATGCAGAAGTCATCTTGATATCAAGTTTTTCAAGAACCTCTTCTTTAGTCCAGAAATAATTCATGTTGCACTGCACCTGCTCAAAATAACTGCAGGTCACTCCACCGGCATTACATAGAAAATCCGGAACCAGAAAGATGTTGCTGGCCTTTATCAATTCATCACAATCGGGTGTTGTGGGTCCGTTTGAGCCTTCACAAATAACTTTTACCTTTTTGCTTATTTTTGCAAATGTAGCAGGAGTAAGCTGGTTTTCAAGAGCACATGGAAGCAATATGTCTACATCCTGAGCAATCCATTCGTCACCATCAAGGATTTCACATCCGAGCTCTTCAGCCTTGTTCTTATCGATAGTGCCAAAGGAATCCTTTATTGAAGCCATCTGCACGATATCAAGTCCTTCAGTTTTTCTGAAGGTATAAGATTTTTTATCTTTCTGATCCCAACACGATACAGCAATCACTTTTCCACCCATTTTAGCATAGAGACGTGCAGCATGCTCTGCAACATTTCCGAAACCCTGAATACTTGCTTTTGTGGAGCTGATCTCCATATTGAGTTTTTTCAAGGCTTCCCGAAGTGTATAGATAACCCCGTATCCGGTTGCTTCGGTACGTCCCAGGGAACCACCCATCCCAACCGGTTTTCCGGTAATTACACCAGGATAATACCCTCCACTGATTGTCTCATACTCATCCATCATCCAAAGCATATGCTGTCCGTTAGTCATAACATCCGGTGCCGGAATATCAGAAACAGGACCGATATTTTTTGCCAACTGCCTTATATATCCTCTGCACAACCGTTCCTGCTCATTTTTTGAAAGATTATGAGGATCGCATATAATCCCGCCTTTTCCTCCTCCAAGTGGGATATCAACAACAGCACATTTCCATGTCATCCACATCGATAGTGCCCTGAT
>JAAYIG010000150.1 GCA_012523595.1 Fibrobacter sp. | reverse complement strand
GTTTACGCAGTTTGAGTTCCGGGTCGGTGATACCGTGAAATTTCTCCGGCAGTGGTCTCAGTGATTTTGAGAGAAAGGTGAATTTATCTACATCGATTGTTTTCTCACCGGTTTTGGTGGTCATCATCTCGCCTTCGACGCCGATAAAATCCCCTATATCCACGAGATCTTTCATATCATCGAATTGTTTGCCCAGTTTGTTTTTCTGCAGCGTAAACTGAATTTTCCCGTCGATATCGTAAAGGTGTCCAAAAGCCAGTTTGCCGAAATATCTGAGCGCGATGATTCGCCCTGCCACCCGTACTCCCTTTTCACCATCAGGAAGGGAGGATGCCTCATGGAGGCGATGGGTGCGCTCAAAGCGTTCGGCATAAGGGTGATAACCTGCGTTGCGTAACTGGGGGACCTTCTCCAGCCGCACCTTCATCTGTTCGTTTAATTCAGCTTGCGTTTCCACTGCCGGTGTCTCCATATAGTTAAATCCTGCTTTTTTTGCGGCTGCGAATTGGAATAGAATTCGTTCAAACCGCAGGGTTATTTAGAGAAAGTATTCAGAAATCAGGAAAGCTGGTATATCTGAGGAGTTTCCATTATCTGAAAACCAGAATTGAAAATAGTTCCTGCCGAATGGTTAATAAACTTCAAACGGTGACAGGGCCAAATGATGTTGCTATTGATAAGATTACGTCAGGGGATGTGCAGACTGAATTTCACAAGCAGCCGGCCGGGTACATATTTACAATGAATTCCCAGCCTTGTGCAAATAAGGCAAGGAGAAAGGCAGAGAAAATTGGGATAATAAGTTTCTTTAACTTTTTCACTTATGCCCACCCGGTGGTGTCTGTGGAATCAGAATCATTGTCACTCCCTGGTGTATGAGGAGAAGAATGATGTGTCGGTATAATCTTTATAATAGCTTTTTATGTAAAGATTGGAACTGATATTAAATGAATATATACCATTTTTCAGGCATATACTTACATTTGGTGGCATATATGTATCAGCAGTAAAAACCTGGAATAGTTTGCCATGAATGAGACTATCCATGCTATGGAAAAATAGGATTTGTATATGCTCCTGAAATAAATGCCCGATAAAAATCAGTTACTCCCCATAGATAAAGGCTATCCGGTAATGCAACCAACGTATCATAATTAGTGGATGAGTTTTCAGTAAAATCAGCCTTAACTATTTATCTAGGCTATCATTGAACAATGGATCGACTGGAATTGTGAAAAGGTAGAAATCAGCATCTTTAGCAACATAGAATAAGTGTTTTTAGGTACAGTATACTCTATACTCTACTGTTCGCTTTGTAACACTGTAAATATAGGTATTTCCGTTTATTATTCCATTTTCTATTCTTTTATCAGATTCACTGTAAAACGCGTACTTTCCATCCGGGCTCAGCCCACCAAAATGGTAAGAATGGCTGCTGACAATTCTTATCACCTCACCGGTTTCAATGTTCAACAGGCGCATACTATTGCCATTATCATACATCATCCATGGTTTACTGTAGGTAACAGGTATTGCTCCTGCAGAAATGATGCCCCAAGACCGGAAGCAATACGGATAGTTTTAATAACTTTTTTCTGTGGTAAAGAGTATATCAGAAGGTCCTGTGTCCCATCGATATACCCCCATCTTCATCCCAGGCATTTGAGCTTATTCTTTCTATATTTTCAGTCCTGATAAAACCGACAGTCAGGCTGTCAATGAGAAAGGAGCCGCCGTAGCTTAATTCCCTGTATATCTCCCCGCTGCAGCCGGAAAAGAAAATCGCAGCAGCAAAGATGGAGAGGAGTAAACTGAGTTTACAATGTTTCCTGGACAAAACATAATCTCTGAATCCGGATACCCTGCCACTGTTAACAGTCAGTAAACCCACAATAGAATTCTCCAGGAACAAATGTCAATTTTCTTCTTTTCTGTAAGAAAATCGAATGGAAGAGCACGAATACAAACAATCTTGTTTTGTACAGCAATTCAAGCAATTAGAAAACACTTCGCACAGCCTATCCCCCCTCCCCTCTCGAGGCCAATTATTATTTTCCCCCTATGCCGCTGAAAAACTTCTCATGGGTGCTTCCTGGAAAGCTTGCCGGATCGGATATCCCCGGGAGAGGATCGGATCTGGAGGAAGATATCCAGCAGCTAAGCAGCGAGGGTATAAAATACCTGGTTTCTCTGGAAAAGCCATCAGGAGAGGTTCGCCTGCTGTGCCGTCAGTCTGGCATGGAGTGGAACTATTTCCCTATCCCGGATTTCAATATCCCCCAGGATACCTGGAGTTTCGGGAAGTTGATAAGCAAGATAATATCAAAATTTGATTCCGGAAACCCGGTATGTGTACACTGCCACGCAGGAGTAGGACGGACAGGGCTTGTACTCTCCTGTGTTGTGGGAAAGTATTTCGAAATCAGCGCAGGGAAGGCAATAGGAACTGTAAGAAAAACCCGGAGAGCCTTAGACACTCCGGAACAAGAGAGATTTGTTCAAGAGTTTCTGGAAACACAATCATGAATCCTGAATTCAATATCAGACGTTTTCTTCTGGAAGACGAGGAAAAACTAAGCCCATTTGCCAAAAAAAGCAGCGAGACTTTAGGACGGAAATATCCGATGAAACGTGATCCGTTCCGTCTGGAGTTTGCCCGCGATGAGACCAGGATTCTGCACTCTCCCCCGTTCAGACGGCTCAAGCACAAAACGCAGGTTTTTCTCTCTCCCAATAACGATCATATCTGTACCCGTATGGAGCATGTTCTCCATGTTTCCAGTATCGCCTCTGTGATAGGCCGCTGCCTCAATCTAAATATCGACCTCATCAACGCTATCGCCAAGGGGCACGACCTGGGACATCCACCATTCGGCCATGCGGGAGAACGGGTGCTTGACAACATCCTTCAGAGTGCCGGAGTAAAACAGGGTTTCAAACACGAGATACATGGACTAAGGGTTGTTGACAAACTGACCAACTACGGTTCGGGTCTAAATCTTACTTACGAGGTAAGGGATGGAATAATCACCCACTGCGGAGAGTCTTTCGAGAGGGCGGTTTTTCCAGACCGCGAAAGGGACCTCCTGGATGTGGATTCTATCGATGACCGCTGTTTCTACCCTGGAACCCTGGAGGGCTGCCTTGTAAGGCTGGTTGACAGGATCGCCTATCTGGGAAGAGATCTCGAGGATGCGATCAAGGCAAATCTTATAAAGAAGAACGATATCCCTGCGGTAATAGTGAAAAACCTGGGGTCTGAAAACGGAAAAATAATCGGGACATTTGTAAACGACACCATTGCATCGAGTCTGGGAAAAGATTCTATCGAGATGAGTGAAGAGGTTTTCAGTTACATGCATGCTCTTAAAGAATTCAATTACGAGCATATCTACCGTCACCCTGAGGTAGAGCGTAAATCCCGCAAAGCCGCCAGCATTATAGAACTTCTGTACCATGAACTGGAGAGAATTCTGGATCTCTCCGAGAGAGGGAGAAATCATTCATTTGTAAGTGTTGTTGTCCGCGAGTCAAATCTGATGTCTGTGTTTTTCGATTTTATCAAGAATACAAACTACAATGATGAGACACCGTCATGGCGCATAGTCACCGACTATATCGCCGGTATGACCGACTCTTTTGCACAGCGGACATTCATGCAGCTATTCATGCCCGATCCGGTGATATAAAATCTGACGAAAGGGTACTATGTCTAGCCGGAAACGCCGTGATTCATCGGGATGGATACTCTTTGATCTCTGGGATTCTTTCTGGCAGCCTCCCTCAGACCGCTGTCCTAAATGCGGAAGTAAAGCAACAGAATATTACGATCCTTTCTTTTTTGCCCCTGTCAGGACTCTTAAGGGTAAACGCAGGATAAAATGCACAGCATGCAAGTTTATCTGGCGCCCATCAAGAAAAGGAAGATCGATCTGGGAGAGATTTAAATCAGCTCCCTGAATGACTAAAACCCGGCCTTTCCGGAATCGCTGCTTTTACAATGTCTAAAGATGAAACGGGTGTAGCTGGGCCGAAATCAATCCTTCAAGCTTCTTGTCGTTCTGGTTCCGTTTTTCCTTTCATCATCGCCAGCCAGGGGTTTGTTTTTTCCAACCAACTGCTCAACAGCTCTTCTTACGGCTTCCGCCCTTAATTCTTTCCTGAGGAATTTGTACTCGATGCCATATAATACACCTTCCCCCTTTTTACTCATATTCTCTCCTTTCTTCGGGTTGTCTTCACCTTTTAATAACGATTATACGGAGACATTTTTCCGGTTTCAAAAAAACATAACGAAAATTTCCGGATAGTTTAGGGCTTTTTTGAACTGAAAATGGGTACACCCGGGTTTAAAATAACGGAAGTTTTTGATTTTTAAAGAGATGGGAAGATAAAGGGTGTCTGAGGGGCTTTTCTGGTTTGTACCCAGTCGGAGAGGATGATAGGTGTACTTTTTCTGTTTGACATAGAGAAGTGCAGAGCGGATTTGCGTTTTGTAGACAGGAAGGAAACCTCCGATGCGGTTTATTTTTACCGTTGGTAAATAAATTAGGAAGGAATCGGGAAATTGATATTAGCAAAGTCTGTTTGTTGTTATAATAGCAATGTTTTTTATTATTGATGGGGATATTGGGAAACGGAGGGTGTAGTGGGGTGAGGGGGTGGAAGGTTCCTTGATTCACCTCTGGGGTGAATTTATGAAGTTGTAAGGCCAAGTTTTAACAGGTTAAATCACTATTTCACCTCTGAGGTGAAACAGCAACCCACATACAAAAAGAACAAACCGTTTCCTACAAAGAAACCTTATAAACACTTTCCCCCTTCCCCTCACTTTACTAATTCTATTCTCCCCCTGGGTCTCTGGTGATTTTTCTCTTCTTTATAATAATCAATCAGCTTAATCTCAGTTCGAGACTATTTCCGCGTCTCTGATAAACACTCCCCGGGCTTTTTTCTGAAGCTATTCGTTACGATACCGATACCGATGCCGACCCCGGAAACGTGCAGTACATGGAACATTTCAGGCCCTGTTAATATGAATAAGCATCCCAGGGCTGGAAAGTATTGAAAAAAAGGCCTGCTGAAACTTAATTTATGCATACCGTTCAGGAAAAAGAATTCAGAATTGAGAATTAAGTAAACAAGAATCAGTTTCAGAAGACAGAATTCGGGAGACAGAGTGCGGTAACCGGCAAAGGTTTCATCTGGTCGAGACCTATCTGATTCTTGCGATATTGAGAATGTTCCGAATACAGGCAATAAAAACTTAAAATAGAAGTTTCTGTAGGTTTATTCTCAGGCCACGCTGAATTCTGAACCCCTGAATTCTGACTCCTGAATTACTGAATCCTTATTCCATCTGCAATTTCAGTGCTTGGAATAAGAATAAATTTTACTCTAAAATCGTATTCTGATCCATGCAGATCGCTACTTACTGTGCAATACCTGTTATCTCCGCGCTTATCGGCTGGTTTACAAACTTCCTGGCCGTTAAGATGATTTTCCGGCCCCGCAGGGAGATCCGCTTCCTCTGGTTCCGTATCATGGGTCTTCTGCCCAAACGGAAACTGGAATTAGCGGAAAAAATCGCTGAAACCGTTGAAAAGGAACTGATATCCAACAAAGATATCCACGCCATTATCCAGTCTGAAGATTTCCACAATCAGACCGGCAAAGTGATAAAATCCAGAATCGGTCATTTTATTGATGAAAAGATTACTTCCAATACACTGCTTATGATGCTTGTATCTCCGGAGGTAGTATCCAGGTTGACCGATGCCCTGATGGAGGAGTTGCAGAAGGAGATTCCCGGCACTATCGATTCCCTCTTTGAAACAGTGGAATCCAGACTTGATTTCAGAAAAATCGTCTATGATAAAATTAAGGATTTTGAAGTCTCCAAACTGGAGTCAATCGTCTTCTCAATCGCTTCCCGTGAACTGAAGGCGATTGAATACCTGGGAGGTGTACTGGGGTTTCTGATCGGGTTAGTACAGGTAGGGATGATTATCGCGGGAGATATAAAAGCGTGACCTGGAAAAATTCCATAAGCAGGATTGCCATTTTAGTCATCTCGATTGCATTTTCAGCCAGTTCATCTGTTCTTTATACCACGGTAAGCAGCAGAGAATTGACTGTGGGAGACAAGATCCTCTTTAAAGTTTCCGCAATAATACCTAAAGGTACCACACTTACTCCTCCGGCGCATGAAAACAGCTTCGGTAACATCATTATCAAAGATTGGAATATGCACCGTACCGAGCGCGAGAAATCGGACAGTGTGACATTTGAATATGTGATCACCACCTATACACCTGAGAGCTGCACTCTCCCCTCCCTCCCATTCATCCATGAGCAGGAAAACCGCATCGACACACTGTTTTCCACCAGTATCCCTCTGAAAGTGATTTCTGTACTCAATACTAACGACAGCATTCTTGAACTGAAAGACATAAAGCCTCAGCAAAGCGCCGGCAAAGCCCCGCTCTGGTGGATATGGCTTCTTTCAGGCGCTGTGGCCATTGCAGCAGGAGTGTACCTGACAAAGCTCTTATTGAAACGGCTGCGCAAAGAGCAGACTGCTCCCCCGCCCAAACCGCCCTATGAAGAGGCTATTGAGGCATTGAGAGCGCTGGAGGCAAAGCAGTACCTTCAGAAAGGTCTTATCAGGGAGTACACTTTTGAGCTTTCCGAGATTTTCAAGCGATATATCGGGAGACGGTATGAGATCAATGCCTCAGATTTCACAACAGAGGAGATGAATGCCTGGGTTGGGATTTCGGGCCTTGAAGTCAAGCTCAGGAGATCGGTTGAGTGGTTTTTCCCTGCTTCTGATCCGGTCAAGTTCGCCCGTCAAATTCCCGACGATGCTGTTCTGGAAAGGTTCGGCACAGAGGTGAGAGAGTTTTTAGAGGCAACGAAGCCTCTTGGGGAAAAGGTCGAGGCAGGAGTGGGAGGTCAGGGCAAATGAGACTCAGAGATCCTGAATTTCTGTTCCTTTTCCTGCTCTGGATTCCCATAATCTGGGTTTATATAAGGAGAGAGCGTAAATTCAGGCCTGCAGTGCGTTTTTCCGATCTATCAGTGGTCAAGCAGGTACCTCCCTCTTTTTTTGTACGGAGCCGCCACATTCTTCTGGTTCTCAGATTGCTTGGAACAGGCCTTCTTATCATTGCCCTCGCCCGTCCTCAGGAGGGGCGCACAGATGAGGAGGTAACCACTGAGGGAGTTGATATCATGCTTGTACTCGATATCTCAACCTCCATGAAGGCTCTGGATTTCCAGCCAGACAACCGTCTCGAAGTCGCAAAGCAGACCATTGTCGATTTTATAAGCAAGAGACAGCATGACCGCATAGGCCTGGTGGTTTTCGGTGCCCGCAGTTTTACAAAGTGTCCTCTGACTCTTGATTACAATATCCTTTCCCGGTTTGTCAGTGAAGTTACATTTACTGATTTCAGTTCCCAGACCGCCATCGGGACAGCTATAGTCACAGCCGCCAACCGGCTCAAGGACTCAGGAGCTAAAAGCAAGGTAATGATACTTTTAACCGACGGAGCCAACAATGCCGGAGAAGTGCCACCGATAACAGCAGCAAAGGCGGCCGGAGAACTAGGTATCAAGATTTACACAATAGGAGTGGGCAGAGAGGGACTGGTGCCCATACCGGTAGAGATGAAGAATCCTTTTACCGGAGAGACCGTCCGTCAGATTCAGAAAATGGAATCGGATCTTGACGAAAAAACACTTCAGGAGATAGCACAACTGACCAACGGAAAGTTTTTCCGGGCAAAAAACCCCGAAAAACTCAAGGAAATATACGATCAGATAGACAAGCTCGAGAAAACAGAGATAAAGACAACAATTTACACAAGCTATAATGAACGTTTTTACATGTGGCTGTGGGCGGGTTTTATTCTACTGATGCTGGAGTTGATACTTCAGCATACCCGTTTCAGACGCATACCTTAACGGGAGTGAGATGAGATTCGGTAATCCTGAGTTTTTTCTGCTTCTTTTTCTTCTGCCACTGTTCGCCGGATTTTTTATCTGGGCGTTTCAGCGCAAGCGTGCTGCACTTCGCCGTTTCGCCTCACTCGATCTTATCGGTAAATTAACACCCTCATCGAGCATCACCAGGCAGGTTGTTAAATGCCTGTTTTTCTGCGCGTATTTCCTTTTCATGACCATTGCGCTGACCCGGCCCCGTTTCGGAGCCAAGATGGAGATGGTAGAGCGTAAAGGGATCGATATCATGGTTGCCCTGGATATCTCACAGAGTATGCTTGCAGAGGATATCGCGCCCAACAGAATCGACCGTGCAAAGCATGAGATAGCAAAACTGATCGATATACTTAAAGGTGACAGGATCGGAATAATTGTATTTGCGGGTGAGAGTTATGTTCAGTGTCCCCTTACCCTTGACTATGGTGCTGCAAAGATGTTTCTCAGTGCGGTATCTACCGGATGGGTAGAGATTCAGGGAACAGCTCTCGGGGATGCCATAAAGCAGGCATCCGAGGCTTTCCGCTCCAAAGCACGCAAGCACAAAGTGATGATTCTCATTTCCGATGGTGAGGATCACGAGGGGAAAGCTGTGGAGACGGCAAAAGCCGCCGCAGAAGAGGGAGTGGTGATCTATACCGTAGGAGTTGGTTCAGAGAGCGGAGTGCCGGTGCCGGTAAGCAGGGGTTCAGGCAATGTCATTTACAAAAAAGACGCGTCCGGAAGTCTTGTGATGACAAGGTTGGATCCGGTTATACTGGAGAAGATCGCGGTAGAAGGGAAAGGAAAGTATTTCCATGCCGGGACAGACCTCTCCCTGTCGGAAATAATGAAGGAAATTTCCGGGATGGAAAAAAAAGATTTCGGAACTGCCAATCTTGCTACTTTCGAAGAGCGATACCAGATATTTTTACTGATAGCGCTGATAATGCTGATGGTGGAATTTTTCATATCTGAACGAAGTGTGAAAAAACACGAGTGGAAAGGCCGTTTTGAGTGATATGAAAATCTGTAACATATTTAACAGAACGATTCTCCTTCCATTATTGGTGATTATTATCTCTGCAGCAGTGTCAGAGGCAGACGAAGTCTATTCAAAGAACAAGAAGGCGAATCGTATTTACAATGAAAAAAGGTATGAGGAAGCGTTAAAGCTCTACGATGACGCACTTCTGCTCTCCCCTTCCGACAACAGTTTGAAGATGAACAAAGGGTCCGCCCTTTACAGACTGGGAGAGTTCGACAAAGCCGGAGAGGCATACACCGGTGCTCTCTCCGAAGAGGACAAAAAGAAGCGTGCGGACGCATTTTATAATCTCGGAAATATTCTCTTCCGGCAAGCCCAGCAGATGGAGCAGAGCGGGGATCAGGGTGCACTTGAAAAGTATAAGGAGGCTCTGCAGAACTATATTCAATCACTGGACCTTCGTCCAGATGACAAAGACGCAAAGTGGAATCTCCAGCTTGCGCATATGAAGGTAAAAGAAAATCAGGAAAAGCAGAATAACCAGAATAATAACCAGAACAAGCAGGACAAGCAGGATAAAGATAAGCAGAACAAACAGGAAAATCAGAATAATCAGGATAAGAAAGACCAGGGAGATCAGAACCAGCAGAATAAAGAAGAGCAGGATAAAAAGGAGGACCAGCAGCAGGAGAATAAAGAACAGCAGAACCAGAGTGATGAAAACAAGAAGCAACAGGAACAGAAAGAGCAGCAGGCCAACGCTCAGCAGCAGGAAGATGACAGCAAGGATATGAAGAAAGAGGAGGCGGAAAGGATAATAGAACTTTACGCCGATGATGCGGACTCGCTGAACAAACCATTGAAGAAAAAGGGTGCAAAGGCACCAAGACCCGAAAAGGACTGGTAAGGAATTATGTCGTTTCAATATTTTGAATTGCCTGTATGCGGAAAGACAATCAGAGGTTCCCTGCATCTGGCCGGACCGCAAAACGGGGTGTGGTTTGTGTTCTGTCATGGTTTTACAGGACAGAGAATGGGTCCGGGTTACCTGTTTGTGAAGATTGCCAGGGAACTGGAAAGTGCCGGTGTCAACTCCATGAGATTCGATTTCACCGGTTCAGGTGAGAGTGATGGATTATTTGCGGACATGAACGTGGAAACGATGAAATCCGATCTTCGAGGTGTAGCAGCCTTTTTAAAGGAAACACACAAGCCCTCAAAACTGATTCTTCTGGGACACAGTTTCGGTGGGATGATAGCCGCATTCTGCGCAGGACCTCTCGATGCATCGGGGATAGTACTTCTCTCCCCTGTAGGCGATCCCACAGGTCTTATTCACCGCAGAAAAAACCTTCTTCAATCAGGCCCGAATTCAGATGGTTACTATGAAAACGGCCCACACGAGATGAGTATCGGATTTCTGGACAGCCTCAAAGGCATCGATCCGGTGGAAGCGCTCTGTGCTGATTTCAAAGGACGGATCCTGCTTTTCCAGGGTGACAAAGATGAATCGATATCAGTTGAGGAGTCCGGAAGATATGTAAAGTGTGCTGAAAGATCCGGAATCCCTGCCGATTACCATGTCGTAAATGGATCAGACCACAATTTCTCACGGGTTCCTGATGTCAAGCTGTTGTGCCGGACAATCCGTTCATGGACACAGGAGCATTTTAAATGAAAACAAAAATGCTTATACCAGTTCTGCTGCTTTTCCCGGTTTTCAGCGCCGGAGCACAGGTGCGGTTCTCAGCCACTACAGAGAGAACCATCGTCACCATGGGAGAGCAGATCGTGATAACAGCTACACTGGTCAGCAGTAAAAAAATTGGTGCAATACCTGTCCCCCAGGTCTCCCCTGTTGAGGGGTTTTCACTGCTTAAAACCGATTCCCGTCAATCAACATCCTCTTCGATTCAGATCATCAACGGAAGGGCGACTCAGAAAAACGAGATCCATACCCAGTTCTATTATGTTATCACGCCGAAATCGACAGGATCTTTCGTTTTCCCTTCGCTGAAAGTCGAAATCAATGGCACGGTTTACCAGACAGATCCGATCTCTTTTAAAGTGACTGATGAGCCAGTGCAAAATCCTGCTATAAAAGTCAGCCTTCTGCTCAATAAAAAGACTCTTTATGTAGGTGAACAGGCGATGCTCACACTTAAAGTTGTGCAGAAAGCAAATTCACCCACAGAGGTACGCAACAGTTTCATGCCTGTACTGGAGAAGCTCGAGGAAGCTTTCGGAAAGAATTTTTCTCTCAGCAGACTTTTTTCGACCCAGATCACAACAGCTTCGGAGCGGATCAACGGGGAAATTTACAATACATACTCTCTGAAGTACTCGGTTTTTCCGGTGAGTGCCGGGAAATTTGAGATTCCCCCGGTTCCATTTGAATACCAGGAACTCAGACGTTCTCAGCGCCGCAGAATAGATCCCTTCTTCGATGATTTTTTCGATATGAACTTTTTCGGTGGTGGTGTACAGGCTGTCCCGAAAAATGCACATTCCAACTCCCTTTCTATTACTGTAAAGCCGCTGCCCCCTGCACCGGCCGGTTTTTCCGGTGCTGTGGGTAAATTCTCGATTGAAGCTGTCACGGATCATCAGGAAGTCCCGGCAGGTGAGGCTTTGACATTGAAAGTGACGGTAAGGGGTTCGACAAGGCCGGCTGACATGGGTGATGTAATTCTCCCCAAACTCGATGATTGTGAAGTGTTCAAACCTGAACGTCAGGTTTATTCCGATACCGGAGCAAATGGAATATCCGCAAGAAAGTTTTACAAATACCTGCTTATCCCAAGACAGGAGGGTACACTTGTTATTCCTCCTGTGACTTTTCCCTATTTTGATCCACAGACAGGAACATTCAAAACCGCCTCATCAGGACAGATCAATATAAATGTGACAAAAGGGAAAGCTAGAAGTAAACCACAGACCAGATATCTGACTCAGGAGGAGATCCGCGAGGTGGGCAGGGATATACGGTATATCAAAACAGGGACAAAAATAGCCAACCAGGAGGAACGTCCATACCGTGAACCTCTCTTCTTCCTTCTCCTGCCATTGCCGCTGATCATTTTCGCGATATCAATTCTATATAGATACCAGGCGGACCGGAAGCAGAAGAACGCGGCTCAGCAGATCAGGCGAAGGGCAGTCAGCCTGGCGAGGAAAAATCTCTCCTCTGTCAGAAGATCCGCTCAAAAGATGCCGCCATCGGAATTTCTGGGAAGGATTTCCGAAGTAATCGAGAGATTTATATCTGAAAAATTCGGTTTTCCTGCTACAGGAAGGACTCTGGAAGAATTGAAAATCGAACTGTTAAAGTACTGTGCAGATGAAAAGATAGTGTCAGATATGGCCTCTTTTATAGAGAACATTGACAGCTACAGGTTCGGGGGAAAGAGTCTTGATGAGAAAACCAGAAAAGAACTGATCTCAAAAACTGAAGCGTTCATCACAGGGCTGAAAAACACTAAAGAAAAGAGTAAGGTTACAATGACAGGGGTTGTTTTACTTCTGCTGACCGGATTTGCATTTTACACGAATGCAGCTCCGGTAGATAATTGGTTTGAGAAAGCCAACAGGTTTTATGATGGGCAGCAGTTCGACAGCGCGATGTACTATTATGAGAAGATAGTGGAGTCAGGAATAAACAACAGTACTGTTTATTACAATCTTGGCAATACCTGCTATCGTCTGAAAAAAATCGGCATGGCACGTTTGTATTATGAGAAAGCAGCCAGGCTCTCCCCAGGAGACCAGGATATCATGAGTAATATCCGTTTTGTAAACTCAAATATCGTTGACAGGGTACCTGATCCTGAGCGTGGTTTCCTGGAAACTGTGCTATGGCAGATGCATATCTGGATGCCTCTCAAGACACAACTGTGGCTTTCATTCTCGGTATTACTTGTGATATCTATCCTTGTATCAGCAGCTTTTTATCTTTCCGGCAATGCACGTCTCTGGCTTATCTATCTCTCGGTACTTCTTGCAATCTTCCTTGGAACAACGGGGCTGTCTGTGGGTTATAAAATTTACGATCTTGAGAAGATCTCCTATGCCATTCTCCTTGCTCCATCATCCGATGCCAGGAATCAGCCCGACGGAAATAAGATACTCTTTACTGTGCATGAAGGCACAAAATTCCGTATCAGAAAGACCGAGGGCGGATGGTCACTGGTCAGCCTTCCAAATGGTGTCAGCGGCTGGGTAGAGAATAAGGATCTGGGTCGGATCTAAGCTTCAGGATGCTGATCCGGTCCCGGAACCGGAACCGGTATAGATGCCCTTCCGATACCGCCCCCGGTTCCGCGGATACCTACTTGAAACAATCTCCCGTATATAGTAGAATGTGTGTATAGTTGTAAAGAAGGAGCCTGATGTATACAAGGGTACATATTAGTGTCTTTTCCCGTCTGCTTTTGATTTGCGCTGTTCTTCTCCTGATCTTCTTCCTTATTTCGCTGAAGTTTAAAATCGATTTTTATCAGGTTCTGACAGGCATAGTTGTACTGCTTTTTATCATTTTTCCAGTCCTTCATTTTTTCGTCAACCGACCCCTGCAGCAGATTCAGAAAGCTCTTGACACAGGAGATCTTTCTCAGATAAAAAGACTGGCTGCCAAAGGCAACGGTTTCGGGCAATTGGCATCACTGGCACTCCGTTTTTTCAAGCAGAGAGAGGAGTTACTGGAGGAGATTTCGGAGCGTAAAAAAGCAGAGAGTGCTTTGAGAGAGAGTGAGGAGCGGTACAGAAGCCTGGTGGAGACCTCTCCTGACGCCATAATGCTTTGTGATCTCGGCGGGACAGTGCTGTTGGGGAATCAGAGTTCTTCAAACAGGATGTTCGGGGATTACACAGAACCGGGTACAGAGATCAGTATCCTGGACCTGGTTTCCTCCGAGAGCCGTCAGAAGGTGGAGTCCATATTAACAGAGATAAAACAGAAGGAGCGGATCAAGGTAGAGTGCCAGATGAAAGGAAGGGATGGAAAGAGTTTTCCTGCTGAAGCCCATTTTTCACTTGTAAATGCATCAAATAACGGAAGCGGGGCTGTAATCTGCATAGCAAGGGATATTACAGAGAGAAAGAAATCAGAAGCAGAGAAAATGAAGCTGGAGGAGCAGTTCCGTGCCATTTACAAAATGGAAGCGGTGGGACAGCTTGCAGGAGGCATAGCGCATGACTTCAACAATATAATGGGCGCTATCTCGGGTTACGCGGATATAATCCGTCACAGATATGGAAGGGATCCCAAGTTAGATAAATATGCCCAGATGATTCTTTCGGCCTCCACCAAGGCATCAGATCTCACAAGCAAACTTCTGACTTTTGCCAGAAAAGGCAAACTCCAGATGTCATCGTTTAATATTCACAATGTGCTTGGGGATGTTATTGAGCTGCTTAAGCACACCATTGACAAGAATATTAAAATATCCTGCGAACTTAATGCTTCTGACTACGTGATAATGGGCGACTCGGCGCAGTTTCAGAGCGCAGTGATGAATCTGGCTCTCAATTCGAGGGATGCGATGCCTGATGGCGGGCAGATAGTTATCAAGACAGAAAATGTTGACCTTGACAAGAGTTTTTCAAAATCACACGCCTATGTTGTCGCACCAGGGTACTATGTTGCTGTTTCTGTAAAAGATACAGGAACCGGAATGGATAAAAAAGTTCTCTCCCACCTCTTTGAGCCTTTCTATACCACCAAGGATGTGGGCAAGGGAACGGGGCTTGGGCTTGCAAGCGCTTACGGGACTGTAAAAAGTCATAACGGTTACATAGATGTCGAGAGCCAGCCAGGTGTCGGAACCACCTTTACATTGTATTTCCCAGTCAATCGGAAGGCCCGATCCAGTGACAAGGATTCTCCCCGGGCATTCGTGCATGGTAAAGGGCACATTCTTGTTGTGGATGACGAAGTATTTCTTCTTGACGCAGTGCAGGAGATGCTTTCATGGCTGGGATACAAGGTAACTGTATGCAATAACGGCAATGATGCCATAGAGATTTTAAAACGCGACCCCTCGGATATCGATTTAGTGATCCTTGATATTATGATGCCGGGTATAGACGGCAGAGAGTGCTTCCGCCGTCTTAAGGAAATAAAGGACGATATCAAGGCGCTTATTGCAACAGGCTACAGGATGGACGAAGATCGTCAGCAGATTCTAAACGAAGGGGTTATCGGGATTTTGCAGAAGCCCTTTGTCTCCGCGCAGTTGGCGGAGGCGGTGCAGGATGCGTTGAGCGGATGAGATAATGATCTCTGCCACACTACCCTGTATTTACCACAAGGGACAGCATCTCCATTACATGCTCCCAGATCCTTGCACTTACCATCCTCACCTTGGCAGAATAAGACCAACAAATGGGAAATAAAAAAGGGGATATTTAAACTCCTCAGCTACAATATCCACCCTTCTATCCCGCATAAGGCAATATGCCCATACAAAAAATGAAAACCTCTACTCAATCCCCACCTTCAGTGCCCGTTCAGTAGCCTTAATTATCGATTTAGAGCTGTAGGTCGCTCCCGATACTCCATCAACCTCCAATGACTGCTTCTCCAGAATCTGCTTAATTACCGGCTCCCCGTTAAAATTCCGGTTATAACGGTGTTCAAGAAGATCCAGTTTGACAAGCTTTCCATCCTTTACAGTTGCCCTCAGCCATCGCATTAACCAGAAGCATATCATAATATCCTGTATAGGTACCATCCTGGACCCTGCTAAAATCTATCTTTTCAAATGAGGTTTTTTGAAATACCTCCTGAGAAGACTTAAGAGTGTAATACTGGGAACAACTGATCAGAAAGCAGCAAAAACAGAGTACTTGTATTTTTTTCATACTGCACTGCTCCTTTAAGACTATAAATAATTATGCGTTATATTTAAACCGTAATGTGTATGATTCAGACAAGTATGGTTACTTACTTTCCGCAGTAATGGCCGTTGGAGCGGGTGTCAATTCCTCACCAGGACTTGCAGCACTGTCGCCAATTGACACAGAACGAATGTCATCAATAATGATAAAGCAGTTAGGGTCTATTTTTCTTGCCATAGCTGTAACTTTCATCACGTTTTTACGCTTTACCTGGACAAGAAGCATTTTGACAACACCATCACGTCCATTGCCATCAAAAGTAGTAACCCTGTAACCGTTCTCCCGCAGCTTTTCCGCGGCAATCTCTCCGTTTCTTGAGAAGATTCTTATTACCTGTTCACCAATTTTCAGAAAACCCTCAATACTCATACCCACGTATGTCCCGGTCGCAAAACCCAATGCAAAAGCAAGGGAGGTAAGCGGGTCCTGAACATTTGTCATAACCCGGGACACTGCATAAATCCAGATAAGGGATTCAAAAAATGCTATCATAAACGCATAACGCCTGCGTCCGCGGATAATCAAAGTATGACGTAAAGTCCCGAGACCTACATCACATACCCGCGCAAGAAATACTATGACAGCTATGCTGATATTAAAATTCTCAAACAAATATCTCCTCCCCTTGTTCACTTCGGCTTCGCTCAGTGAACATGACTGCACTTCGCCCAGTGAGCTCCAGGACAGATTCAGTCCGGAATAATGGAATATACGTGATGCCTTCAAATCTGGCCCCGGAAACAGAAACAGCTCTTCTTATTCTATAAAAATCAATTGAGTAATCTGGATGCCTCTAGATATTGACTTTCTTCTTTCTATTATTTATCATTGATACTTTATTTCTAATTACAATTTCAGGGAGAAACAGAAATGATCAGGGTAAATGAAAACTACCTTAAATTGAAATCTTCCTATCTTTTTTCTGAGATATCCAGAAAAGTAAGCGCTTTCCAGAAAGAAAATCCGGACAAGGAGATAATCCGTCTTGGCATCGGAGATGTGACAAGAGCTCTTCCCCCAGCCTGCATAGAGGCTTTCCATGCCGCAGTTGACGAGATGGCCAATGATTCCACTTTCCGGGGCTATGGCCCCGATCAGGGATATGACTTTCTGCGAAAAAAAATCGCAGCACAGGATTTCCAGTCCCGTGGAGCGGAAATCAGCGCTGACGAAGTTTTCATCAGTGACGGGGCCAAGTGTGATACCGGTAATTTCCAGGAACTTTTTTCCAATGATATCACCATCGCAGTCCCTGATCCTGTTTACCCGGTTTATGTCGATACCAATGTGATGGCAGGGCGAACAGGGGCGTTCGATGATGGGAGATATTCAGGACTGCACTACCTGGATTGTACAGAGGAGAATGGATTTGTCCCGAAGATTCCCCGGGAAAAGGTCGATCTTATCTATCTTTGTTTTCCGAACAACCCCACCGGTGCAGTCGCATCAAAGGACATTCTTCGTGAATGGGTGGAGTACGCACGAAAAGAGCAGGCTTTGATTCTTTTCGATGCGGCATACTCGGCTTTTATCAGAGACGAATCGATTCCTCAGAGTATCTATGAAATAGAGGGTGCGGCCGATGTGGCGGTAGAATTCAGAAGTTTCTCAAAGACAGCCGGTTTCACAGGCACACGTTGTGCCTGCACTGTAGTTCCCAAAAGCTGCAGAGTGTTTGACAGCAACGGTAACACTCATTTTCTTCATCCTCTCTGGAACCGCCGTCATTCCACCAAATTCAACGGAGTCTCCTACCCGGTACAGAGAGCTGCAGAAGCAGTTTACGTCGGAGATGGACCCCGTCAGGTAAGAGAATTGTCGGATTATTACATGGAAAACGCCAGGTTGATCCGTGAGAAGATGCTCAGTCTTGGATTCAGTTGTACCGGAGGTACAAACGCTCCCTATATCTGGATCAACTGTGGAATGGATTCCTGGAAGTTTTTCGATATGCTTCTTGAAAAGGCCGGAGTGGTCTGTACGCCCGGAGCAGGTTTTGGAAGGTGCGGAGAGGGTTATATCAGGATAAGCGCTTTCAATATGAGAGAGAAAGTAGAGAAGGCGCTCAGCCGTATACAGGATGCATTGGGAAACCGCTGAATCAGAGGTGTGTAACGATATTGAGCACCTTGTCAAGATTTGTCAATTCAAAAAGCCTGTTGAGGTATGAATTGGCATCAGGGTTGGCATTGAGTATAATGAGTTCCCTTTTTTCTTTCTGCATCAGGGTATGATAGTACACTATCGTACCCAGCCCGTGACTGTCAAGGAAACTGGCACAGCTTACATCCACAACTATCTGTTTGTGTTTTTTCTTGTATAACTGCTCAATTTTTCTCTGAAACTTTTTTACATCCGCATCGACGATTCTGCCTACAAGTTCCAGTACGGGATTTTCATCGGTTTTCTTCAATGTGACTTCCAGGGTCATACTCTCTCCATCTACCATGAAATTTTCTTCTTCTCTTTGACGCTGTGTTTCCCGTTTCCGGAGCATATCTCCGGGGGCCGGGTATAAACAAGTTTCTTAATAACTAATAATATCTCTTGTCGCACAGGAAGTCAACAGTTCAAAAGGCGCTTTCAGGATATTATATTTAGCCTTTCATGCCGGACTCCAGAGTTCAATTATCCGGCAGGAATCGCGTAATCTTCACGGAACCGGTTTTATGATTATCTACAATGTTCATCCTGTCAATCCACAGAGAAGATATCTTGATTCAACCGCCCGCATCCTCAAGGATGAAGGTGGTATCGCTGTCTACCCTACCGACACCGTTTACGGAATTGGAGCGTGCATCAGCAATCCCAAAGCTCTTGACAAGATAAGCAGAATCCTGATGAAGGATAAGAGCAGGTTGTTTTCTTTTATCTGCAGCGACTTTTCACAGATCTCAACCTACTGCCATCTTTCAAACACGCATTTCAAACTGATGAAAAAATACCTTCCCGGCCCCTTTACCTTTATCCTTCCCGCAACCAATCTTGTTCCAAAGAAAATCTGCCCGAAACGAAAGACCGTCGGAGTCAGAATCCCCTCTTGTGTAATCACGCTTGAACTGGTAAAAACAATAGGCGAACCGCTCGCCAACACATCGATAGGCCTTCCCGGAGACCTGAGAGGCGATCCCGATGAGGTACGGCCGGCAGTAATCAATGAGGTCGATGTCATGCTGGATGCAGGACCGCTGGATAATCCCAGTGGTTCAACTATCATCGATCTCACTAATGAAGAGCCCGAGGTAATAAGAATCGGGAAAGGAAATTGGGAAGGATAAGTGTGAAGTTTCTGCAGTAAATAATTCCAAACCAGAGAAAGAAAAAATGGGAAAACAGATTGAACGGCTGATCGATATAGTAGCAAAGCTGAGAAGTCCGGGCGGATGTCCATGGGACAGAGAACAGACTCATAAATCAATCCTGTCGTGTTTTCTTGACGAGATGTATGAGTTTTTCGAAGCAGTTGATGAAAAAGATGATTACAAGATGAAAGAGGAGCTTGGAGATCTTCTCCTTCAAATAGTTCTGCACAGCAGAATGGCTGAGGAGGAGGGAAAGTTTTCCATGGAGGATGTAGCGTATGAGATCTGTGAGAAACTTATCAGACGTCATCCTCATGTGTTCGGCGAAACACAGGTATCCTCATCGACAGAGGTAATCCACAACTGGGAGAGAATCAAGAAGGGGGAAAAAGGGAAAGAGCACCGCAAGTACCTTGTGGACGATATTCCTGAAGCCCTGCCTGCACTTTTCAAAGCGGAAAAGATGCAGCGCCGTGTTGCACGGGTGGGTTTTGACTGGAAAGACACAGAACCTGTTTTTGACAAAGTAGAAGAAGAATTCAGGGAATTCAGAGAAGCGATACTTAAAGGAGACCAGGAGAACGCCGATGAGGAGCTTGGTGACATCCTTTTTGCCCTTGTCAATGTAGCGCGCCATCACCGCATAAGTGCCGAAGATGCCCTTCGGAGGACTACAGTCAAATTCGCCAGAAGGTTCCGTTATATAGAAGACAAGTTCAGAGAATCAGGGAAGGATATCTCCATAGCGACACTGGAGGAGATGGACCGTTACTGGGAGGAGAGTAAAAAGACAATTGGGTGATTACCCTGCTATGCAATTCTTGTCGATCTCACCCCTCGAACTCCGGAGCCGGTGATTTCTCTGAGTTTACAGGAGCAATATATATAATCATTCTCTCTCCGTTATCGTAAACTTCCAAAACCGGTCCGGACATTTTCAGGTTGTTCTGATTCAGATATTCCTGCAGCCTGGAATAAAACTTACCTGCCCCCATTACATAGGATAAGAAGCTTCTTATCGGAAATCTCCCAACAACCGCTTCTGTTTTTTCGAAAACACCGCTTTTATATGGCTTTTCCACTGCTATCACTGAGTCAACTATCACCCCTGTGATGCTTCTGAGACTGTCCGAAGGAGTTTTGCCCGGATCATCATAGAAGATCCCAAAACCTCTGCTGGCCTCGATTTTCTTTTTATCCCTGACATACTTGAAAACATCATTGAGTGTAAACCTGATTCCGGAAAAAGGCCCCTGGAATTCCCTGTAAATGAGATTGTAAGGCCCGGCAGTTTCTGTAGAAAATTTCACGGTATCGAAAACACCAGCAAAAAAAGACACCAGAAGAATCGCAATAACCACAACACCGGAAATAATCAGGGCTATTCTTGCCATAAAATCACTCCTGCCGTATTTCAGGGAGAAAAAACGAGTTTTCACCAGGAACAGAAAGCAATTCCTGATCCTCTCAGCCAGATATTGTCAATGTTCAGGCAGCCTGCAGTGCAGCTTCCTGGAACTTGACAGACACTATGGTTGAGATGCCCTTCTCCTGCTGGGTTACCCCATAGAGCAGATCGGCTGCTTCCATAGTACGCTTGTTATGGGTGATAACGATAAACTGGGTCTTTTCCGCGAACTTTCTGAGTACTTTGACAAATCTTCCGATATTGGCATCATCGAGAGGCGCATCGAGCTCATCGAGAATACAGTAAGCGGATGGCTTGACAAGATAGAGTGCAAAGAGCAGCGATATGGCGGTAAGTGCACGCTCTCCACCCGATAGAAGCTGAACCCCTCTCATCTTCTTTCCTGCCGGCCTTACATTTATATGAATGGGAGCCTCAAGAGGATCTACATTCTCCTCCATCGCTATATGTGCCTCTCCCCCTTCAAACAGAGTAGTAAACATCTCGGAGAAATTCTGCTTTACCTTCTCGAATGTCTCCAGGAACTGCACCCTGGCTTCCTTGTCAAGTTTCTTTATGGCTCTCTCCAGATCATCAACCGCATTCTGGAGATCATCACGCTGAGCAGTAAGCTCCTTTAATCTCTGGCTCTCTGTCTCATAGTCCTCCAGTGCAGCCATGTTGACCTGCCCGACATGCTTTATACGCTCTTTGAGCATGGAAATGTTCTGGACAACATCACTGTCTTCCTGTTCGATCACAGGAATATTCTCCGGAGGAGATTCAAGATCGATCTCGTAAGCCTCCCAGATCTTCTCTCTTATCCGGCGGCTCTCCTGCTCATCACGGGTCTGCTTTATTTCGCAGTCGTGGACCTGATTGGAGACATGTTCAAGATCAGTCTGGTCGGTCCGGGATTCCTTTCTGACCTCCTCTATCTCAAGCAGTTTCCCGTTGTATTCTTCTCTTTTCCTGTCGCGCACCTCTTCCTTCTCTGCACGAACCTGTTTCGCATTCTCAAGCTCTATTCTCAGAGATTCCAGGCCCCTCTCCAGTTCCTCTTTCTCACTGAGAGCTTTACGCTTATCCTCTATCTTGGCAGCTTTACGTTCTGCCAAAGTCTTGATATCTCTTCCCAGACGCTCTATATCTGCCCGGTCCTGATTGATCCTGTTTTTCAGTCCATGGGTTTCAAGCTCGACGTTTTTCAGGTGCTCCATCAGAGAGCGTCTCTGCTCTTCCAGGTTTCTTACCTCGTTTCTGGCCTCGTCAACCTGCTGTTCAAGCAAATCCCGACGGCTCTCAAGAGTCGCAGTCTCCGCCTCTGTTGTGGCGATTTTCTCTTCTGATTCCTTTATTGAAGATTCGATTTCCAAGAGTTCCGGCTGCAGAGCAGTGGTGCGGGTGAGTATATTCTGAGTTTCTGTCTCGTAATGCTTGATATTTGTCTGCTGTTCCTGCTGCTGACGCTGGCCCCTGTTAAGCTTCTCATCTACTTCAATAAGAGCCATTTTCGCTTCGTCTCTGTTGATAATACAGGTATCCTTCTCACTGACCACCGATGAGTACTCTTTTTCGAAAGTCTCAATATCTGCAGTCAATTTCTCGATCTGCTGTTTACGCTGCAGTATTCCGGCCTTTTCCTTTTTACCGGTTCCCGCTGTGACAGTGCCGTCGCTTTCACAGATCACTCCATCCCTGGATACAAAGAGTCTTCTTCCACTGTCCCGACGTGATAACTCCATCGCCTCTCCGGCAGTATCTGTAATCACAATACCGCTTAAAAGCCTCTGAGCTATCACCTCACATCCGGCGGCTACCTTTACAATTGACGTCAGGTTTATCCCTTTTTCGGGCGCTGCTTCAGTTGAAGGTGCCATGCCCGCCAGCCGCTCCAGAGAGATCATCCTGGCAACACCGATTTTCTCCCTGCCAAGAATCTCTACCGCTGCGGAAAGCTGTGCCTCTGTTTCAAAGACAACTGTCTGAATTCTGTCCCCAAGCACTCTCTCCACAAGCCCGATCAATTGCGGATCGGTCACTGAAAGCAGGTCAGCTATGATGCCCTTTACCCCGGGCAATTTGCGGGTAATAATCTCCCTGACTCCAGCTTGATATCCCTCAAAAGAAGACTCAAGACCGGCAAGAAACTTCAGTTGTGATTTACAGGATGCAATCTGGGCTTCGAGATGTTTTTCCCGCTCCACCAAAGTATGGTAGTGTTTTTCCTCCTTCTCGATCCTGCCAAGAAGCACTTCCCGGGACTGAAGCAGGTTCCGGTTTTCCTCATCAACAGCGGCCAGTTGCTCTTTACATATACTTATCGCGTCCTGAAACTCCTCCAGCCTTGACTGAAGTCCATGAAGCTCACGAAGTCCACGTTCCCTGCGCTCGATGAGATTACTCAATCTTGCCTTCAAAGATCCCAGAGTGTTTCTGCTCTCACCCAGTACATTGATGATTTCTATCTGGTCACGGCCAAGCTGGTCAGCTTTCTCCCTGCTTTTCTGCATCTGTGAATCAAACCGGGCCAGTTCGTCTGTAGCCCCGTCAACCCTCTCTACACTCTTCTGAAGCTGTGTCTCCCGCTCGATGATACTCTTTTCAATCTGAGTGCGTAAATTAGTGTTCTCTTCAATCTGACCGTCAATAGAGATCACCTCTGCATCAAACCTTTCGGCATTCTGCCCCAGGTTTGTTGCCCTTTCTGTGTTGACGGAAATATCCCGGTCAATTCTGATAATCTTCTCGGTAGCCTCACTTACATTGCGGGAGGCAATCTCAAGCTCCTTCTCCAGTTCCAGAGCATTAAGCTGCATCTTTTCAACGCGAGATTCTGATGTAGCGATCCGTGCCCGTAGAGCTTCCCTGCGGCTTTCCAGTTCCTCGAGCTGTGCATTACGGGCTTTCATGGCCTCTGAGAGAGAAAGGTAACGCCGGTATTCAAACCCTACTTCCAGAGATCTGAGATCATCATAATAGGCCTTGTATCTCTTCGCCTTCTCAACATGCCTGGCCAGCATACGGACCTGACGGTCGGCTTCCTGCACTTTATCGTTTATTCTGAGAAGATCCTGAGCGGTTTTCTCGAGCTGACGGTGGCTCTCTTTTCTGCGGTGTTTGTATTTGCCGATTCCAGCAGCTTCTTCAAACAATATGCGCCTCTCCTCAGCCTTGTCACTGAGGATGGAGTTAATCATGGTATTTTCTATAGTAGTATAGGCGCTGCTCCCCACACCTGTATCAAGGAAAAGGTTTTGGATGTCACGAAGGCGGCACTGGGTCTTGTTGATCAGATATTCACTCTCCCCGCTTCTGTATATCCGCCTTGTGATCGATACATCCCTGTACTCGACAGGAAGGATCTTTTTATTGTTCTCGATTGTCAAAGTCACTTCGGCCACATTGAGAGGCTGACGGGATTGAGTTCCGGAAAAGATCACATCCGCCATGTTGCTGCTGCGCAGCAACGATGCCTTCTGTTCACCAAAAACCCATCGTATGGCATCGACAACATTGCTCTTTCCGCAGCCGTTGGGACCAATCACAGCGGTCATCCCCTCGCCAAACTCCAACTCTATCCTATCAGCGAATGACTTGAAGCCGTAAATCGAGAGCTTCCGTAAGATCATGTGTTTTCCTCTAATTATGAAAAATGGGCGTAATCTTCTTATAAATACAATACGTTGCTATCAGAAGTATTCAAGATACAACATATTGGGTATTGAGTCAAGGTTTTTTACTTCAACTCCCCCTATCCCCTTTATTAACAGAATCTTACACAGAGTCAAGAGCAGTTGTAGGGACCAACCCCAGAATATTGTATGATCCCGGGGGGAGATACGCAAGGGGAAGTATAAACAGGGGTTAAAAGGTTTAATGGAGGCCGTATTTTTACGGTTTATCTGTTTTTTCCAGGCGCAAACGCTTTCTCTGCTTCATTTTGTTCAATTTTTTTTGCTTGTAAAGAAGCTGGTCGGCCTGGCTAAGCAGGGTTTCAATATTTTCCGTCCCTGTGGCAGAGAAGGGGACTGCGCCGATGCTGAAAGAGACCTTGTAGGGTTTTCCGGATGTGCTGTTGTACTCTTCCAACAGGTCGTGTATCCGTTTCTGCAGATCTGCTAACATATCCATGGAGGTGTTTATGGTAAAGATAGTGAACTCATCCCCACCGATTCTTGAGATTATATCGACCTCCCTGAATGTCTTTCTCAGGATTACAGCCACAGCTTTTATAGCGTTGTCACCTTCCTCGTGACCGTAAGTATCATTGATCTTTTTCAGTCCATCAAGATCCGCAAAGAACAGCAGCCCGTCTATCCCCATCCGCCTCGACACATTAAGATCGTGTCTGGAGTGATTCAGGAATCCCCTGCGGTTAAGAAGTCCGGTAAGCTCATCAGTCTGTGAGATATCATTGAGCTGCTGATTATATTCCTCAAGTTCTAACAGAGCGTACCTTAGCTTCTCCTCGATCTCCTGCCTCGTTTTCATCAGGTACATCAGTTTCAGTGCACAGCTGATCTCCACTACCAGTGATTCAAAAAGCAGACTGTCAATAAAGTCGATTTCCGACACCAGGAACCCAAGCTGCTCCTCCATGTAAAACAGCGGAAGAACAACGGCCGTGTAGCGTTTTTCAGCAGTAAACAGTTCCTTTTTCAATATATTCTTTGTAGCTATCGTTCCGGTTTTCAGCAGTTTTTCAGCAAGTTCAGGATGCCCGTAGGACATGGACAGTTTGATGTTGCGAGGGAACTTCCAGCGGTCGGTTCTTCCATGAACATAGGAATTCTCATATAAATAGATATAGCAGCTTGATATCCCCATAGACTTAAGCTGCGGGATTATCGTCTTGAGGGTCTTGTTTCTGTCATAAACATTGGAAATAAGAAGATTCAGGATTACTCTCAAACCACGAAAATCTTTCTTGTGCAGTGCCCATTTCTTGGAGTTTATCTTGAGTGCTGATTCCATGAAAATGACACGGGCCTGGTGAAAAAAGTCCTCGAGCCTGGCAATCTTCTCCACATCATCAGCAGCCCAAAGGAGCTTATGACGCAGATCAGTGATCAGATTATGAAATGTAAGGATATCATCTTCCTCTATATACTCCGATGAGAGTATTTCCGTGATTCTGCTTTTAATCCATCTACATTTTCTGTCGACCTCACTGCAGCACACATCGAGTTTACAAAGGTCCCCAAGCAGTTGCATCATCTTATCATGAATAAAGGGACGGTCTTCAAAGGAGTATTTCTTATGAAGAGAATCATCGTCTAAGGTTGCACACCTTTTTTTCCTGACACTGCAGAGATCTATAGCTTTTACAGATTGCGACATGCATCCACAGGATTCCCTGATCACAAGCTGTGTCTCAAGGGTATGGTTTACCACAGGTCCCCCGTTTATCATGTCGAGTGCAATCTGAAATGCCTTCTGAGCTTGTTCATAGATTGGCTGGGAAACGGTTGTAAGTGATGGTGTGCTGAATTTTGCACTTTCCACATTATCAAAACCAATTATGGCTACATCTGCCGGGATACGGAAGCCTCTGTTTTGCAATGCCTGCATTACACTGAGAGCCATCTCGTCGTTTGCAGCAGAAACAGCATCGAATTTCACTTTCCTCTCTTCCAGAAGCTCATTTATCGCTTTGAAAGCGGAGTAAAAGGTGAAATCTCCCTCATAGACAAGCGCTGGATCAAATTCGATTCCGTTTTCCTGAAGTGCTTCTTTATAAACCAGGTATCTTTCCTGTGCTTCGGCATTGCTTTCCGGGCCACGGATAAAGGCGATTTTCCTGAGATTGTGATCCTTAATCAGATGAGAGAATGCTCTTTTCATGCCGATTTTGTTGTCGATCAGGACACTGGAGATACCGCTAAGCGGGATAGAGATACTTATAAGTGGAATTCCCTCATATCTCTTGTAAAATGCCTCAAACTCCTCATACGACAGAAAATTTGTGATTGTTCCTGTAGCCAGTATCAAAGCATCGATTGATTCAGCAGAGGGTAGTTCATAAACGGCATTAAACTGATAGTCGAATTCATAGGGGGCTTTGGGAGATTTGCCGGGGAAAATTACAAGATTTGAATCACTTCTCTGCGCAGCATCCATGGCCCCCATATAGAGGTTATAGGTATAGGCATTTTCCAGGTCAGAAATGAAAAGACCAACTGTGGGTCTGGATTTTCTGGTCTTTCTTCTTTTCATAAAAACCCTGGAATATCCTTGTACGAAACCTGAGTTTCCGGCCCATCTAGATGGAGAAGCGGCATCATTTCAGATTTCTTGATTGAAAGAGAACACCCCTGTATATAATACCTCTTTTTTTGGTTTTTGACAACTTTGTTTTTCATAACGTAAAGGGAAAAAGACAAAATAAATTAAATTCTGATGTTTGTTATTTGATTGTGTTTTCAGAGCCGGGTGACAGATTTAAAGTATCGATCAGTGTCTTGAAACAGGTTAATAAAATTGTACACAGTTTTTTTCGGGGGTTGGGGTTGGAAGATTATGGTTCCATATATCTATATGTTTGAAAAGGGACTTCGAGATGAAAATATAAAATCCAGGGGACGGACTATCTTTTTGCTTTTCTCAAAAACAAATAAACTCGATAAGCCACCTCGATGAAAACACTTGTAATTTAAAACTCTGTTTTATAATTACAAGGCACCACCAACAAAGCCCATTATTTATTTTATATGACTTTCCCTGATTTCGATCCCCTGGAATTCTGTCAAAAGGAGAGGTTCGGATCGCATGAGGACGGTGTGTATCAAGATTGGTGGAGCGACAGTCGATGCCGAGGGGCTTCTTATTCAACTGGGTCAAAGTATAAAGAAGCTGATGCCTCAATCTTTTCCGGTCATTGTACACGGAGGTGGCAAAGACATAGCAAGACATCTGGACCTGCTCAACAAGGAATTTACATTTGTGGAAGGGATGCGGGTTACCGATGCCGAGATGGTAAAAATCGTACAGATGGTGCTTTCTGGCGATGTAAACAAAAGAATTGTCAATGCACTGCTTCTCGGAGGAGTCTCAGCAGCCGGTTTCAGCGGCGTTGATTCCAATCTCTTTCTGGCCTCAAAGATGACCATGAGAGGCCAGGATATCGGTCTTGTGGGCAAAATAGAACAGGTTAACACAACACTTATATCTATCTGTAAACAAAACAGCATTGTCCCAGTGGTCTCTCCGATCTCCCGGGATAATAATGGCGCCATCTACAATGTCAATGCTGACCTGGCAGCAAGCGAACTGGCAATGGCTCTGGAGGCTGACGACCTCATATTCGTATCCGATGTTCCAGGAGTTCTGATAAACGATGAAGTGAAAAAAGAGATACGCACATCCGAAATAGAAGATCTAATTGCCCGCGGTCACATAACAGGAGGTATGATACCTAAGCTCCGCTCGGCTGCTGATGCAGTCCATCGCGGAGTTGGACGCGTACATATCTGCGGATGGAGGGGCAGTGAGACGCTTCTTAACGAGCTTTCCACTTCAACTTCCACCGGAACAGTGATTCACAGGTAATCTGCCCGGAAACAATACACCAGGCAGGAGTTCCTAATGACTCTTGTAAATGAGTCAACCAGGAAAAACAATCACATCACAAACGGGAAAAATGAAATGAAAAATATCGATTCACTTTTTGTACCCACATATAAGCGGGACGGTGCCCCTATTGTCAAGGGGAAAGGCGTTTATCTTTACGATTCAGATAATAAAAAATTCCTCGATTTCGGATCCGGAATAGCTGTCAATGCACTCGGCCATGCTCATCCGGCGCTTATCGCTGCCTTGAAAAAGCAGGGCTCGATGGTTATCCACACATCGAACCTCTACTATTCACAGGCACAGATCGACCTGGCTGAAAAGCTTCTGAAGCACAGTTTTGGCGACAGGGTTTTCTTCTGCAACAGTGGAACCGAAGCAAACGAGGCAGCTATAAAGTTCGCCAGAAAAAAAGCATCAGTAATTAAAGGGAAATATCATGTTCTTTCGTTTTGCAGTGCATTTCACGGCAGAACCTACGGGGCTCTAAGCGCCACTCCTCAGAAGAAGTTTCATGAGGGATTTGAGCCTCTTCTGGAGGGTTTTCACTCCTCGGAGCTCAATAATATAAAAGCTGTAAAAAAGATACTTGACTCTCACAAGTTTGCGGCTGTCATAGTTGAACCTCTTCAGGGCGAGGGCGGAGTCAATCCGGCTTCAACCGAATTTCTGAAATTCTTAAGAGAATACACGGAGAAAAAGTCGATCGCCCTTATATTCGATGAGATCCAGTGCGGTATGGGCAGAACCGGAACTCTCTGGAATTATGAGCAGCATAAGGTGATCCCGGACATGATGACACTTGCCAAGCCGATAGGTGGCGGGCTGCCTCTTGGAGTAGTGGTCTGCAGTGAAAAGTTTGCATCAGCGATTTCACCCGGCGACCACGGCACCACTTTCGGGGGTAATCCGGTAGCATGCGCACTTGGATGTGAACTGCTTAAAATCATCTCAGAAAAGCAATTTCTGAAAGGTGTAAAGCAGAAAGGCAGTTATCTCAAAAAGAAACTCTCTGCTCTCAAAAAAATGTTCCAGGACATTGAGGACATCAGAGGCACAGGTCTTCTTCTTGGGGTACAACTGAAAGACGATCCTGCAGCGGTAGTGTCTGAGTGCAGAAAGAAGGGACTGCTGGTAGTGAAGGCGGGAAAAAACACAATCCGGTTCATGCCGCCTTTGACGGTCAGTGAATCTGAGATCAACAAGGCAGTGGCCATTTTCAGTGGAGTTCTGAGCAGAAAGTAACTACAAAACTGACTAAATACAAAGGATTAATATTATGGAAAAGGTAGTTTTGCTTTATTCCGGCGGTCTTGACACTTCAATAATGATTCCATGGCTCAAGGAGAACTACAATTGTGAAGTGATAGCCATGTGTGCCGATCTGGGGCAGCAGGAAGAACTGAGCGGTCTGGAAGAGAAAGCATTAAAAACCGGTGCATCAAAGCTGTACATCGAAGACCTCACCAGTGAGTTTGTAGCCGATTATATCTTCCCTACCCTTCGGGCCGGAGCGGTTTACGAGGGATCTTACCTTCTGGGAACCAGCTTCGCAAGACCGCTTATTGCCAAACGGGCGGTTGAGATCGCACATAAGGAGGGAGCAAGTGCCATAGCTCATGGCGCTACAGGGAAAGGAAATGATCAGGTCCGGTTTGAGCTCACAATAATGGCGCTGGATCCGAATCTGAAAATAATCTCCCCATGGAAAGATCCTCTCTGGACCATGCATTCCAGAGAAGACTGCATCGCTTACGCGGAAAAACACAATGTGCCTATCAGCCAGTCAAAGAAGAGAATCTACTCAGAGGACCGGAACATCTGGCATATAAGCCATGAAGGCGGTGTTCTTGAGAGTCCGGGAAACGAACCACCGGATGACGTGTACACGCTTTCCAATACAGTCGAAAAAGCTCCTGATAAAGCCGAATACGTGGAGATCGCTTTTGAAAAGGGAACACCTGTGGCTGTAAACGGCAGCAGAATTGGACCTGTGGAACTGCTCGATACTCTAAACAAAATCGGAGCTGTGCATGCTATCGGTCATATTGACATGGTTGAAAACAGACTGGTTGGAATAAAATCCAGAGGCATTTACGAGACTCCGGGTGGCACAATACTCTACTTTGCCCACAGGGAGCTTGAGAGGCTGGTCCTTGACAGAGATACAAGCCACTTCAAGGAGATTATCTCATCCAGATATGCCGAACTTGTCTATTTCGGGCAGTGGTTTTCTGCTCTGAGAGAGGCTCTGGACGCTTTTGTTGATGTGACGCAGAGAAATGTAACCGGCACAGTGAAACTCAAGCTTTACAAGGGTAATATCATACCTGCCGGTACAAAGGCTCCAAAGTCACTCTATCTCGAAGACCTGGCATCATTTACCGATACAGAACTGTACAACCAGAAAGATGCCACAGGGTTTATAAAGCTCTTCGGCTTGCCGATGAAAGTAGCAGGTCTGGTCGAAAGAAAGATGTAGTTCATATTTCCAAAGGGGCGGTACTGAACGCCCCTTTTTTTTCATACCCTATGGAAAAAGAAACAAACCAGAAGATCGATGCGGTAATCGTAGCTGCCGGTTCAGGAACGCGGCTGGGATATAAGGAACCCAAGGCCTTTGTACCCCTTGGCGGCAAACCGATGCTGGAGTATTCTTTAGAGTTTTTTCTCTCGCGTAAAGACATCGTAAAAATTGTTCTTGTGGTGCCATCAGAGATGCTCCATTCTGCAAAAGAAAAGTATGCCTGCGAGAGAGTAGAGGTGGTTGCCGGCGGAAAGCAGAGATGGAATTCGGTGAGCAATGGCCTGAGTGGTCTGGAGTCTGAGTGGGTTTTGATCCACGATGCAGCAAGACCGTTTGTAACTGACCTTGTGATTGACAGGATTCTGGAAAAAAGAGACAGTTACGATTGTGTAATCACAGTCACCCCTGAAGTTGACACAGTGCGGACCTTTGAAGGGGACAGAGCCCTGGAAACAGTTGACAGGGAAAAACTTGTCAGAGTGGGAACCCCGCAGCTTTTCCGCAGAAAACTTCTTATTGCAGCACTAAACAGCATGTCGGAATCCGAACCTCCTCCCACCGATGAAGCCGTACTGATGCAGAAGGCGGGTATGGAGGTGGGAATTGCCTGGGGGGACCCGAAGAATTTTAAAATCACCACTCTTTCCGACCTGGAAACTGCGGAGGCGATAGTTGCGGCAAAAAAATCGATGCTCCTGGGCGGGTGATGACCCCGATTATATCAGGTATCACGATCAGGAATGGGGAATCCCGGTACACGATGACAGGAAACTATTTGAGATGCTTGTTCTCGAGGGGTTTCAGGCCGGGCTCTCCTGGATCACCATACTGAAAAGACGGGAGAATTTCCGCAGAGCATTCGCAGGGTTCGACTGGGAGAAAGTGGCTTCATTCAACGATAAAAAGATTGAAGAGCTCATGCTTGACAGCGGAATAATCCGCAACAGGTTGAAAATCCTCTCAGCAGTTAACAATGCGAAGAGATTCCGTGAGGTCAGGGCAGAGTTCGGCACATTTGACAAGTACATCTGGCAGTTTACCAATTATAAGGCCCTCTTTCCTCCAAAGCCGCCCAAAACCTGGAAAGACCTTCCTGCCCGTACACCTGAATCCGATCAGATGAGCAAGGATCTCAAGAAACGCGGATTTAACTTTGTCGGCAGCGTAATCTGTTATGCTTTTATGCAGGCAACAGGAATGGTCAATGATCATCTGGAAGGGTGTTTCAGGTTTATGAAGAAAAAGAGCTGACAAGGACGTAACTGCCCGCAGAAATCTGTTTAAGCGCTTATAAAAGTAAAAAAATAGTCCGTCCCCTGCCCTTGATAATCGGAAGTATGAACTATATTATTAGTATTTCGTTTCGGTTGAGCGCATTTTCCGCCGAACCGCGTCTACAAAGAAAACCCCATTCCGGAGGAAACGATGAAATCCGTGCATCTGCTTAAACCCTTACTTTTTTCCTGTGCCATCTTCATCCTGCTTTTCGCTAACTGCGGGCTTCTGGATTTTGATAACCGGCCCACTAAAAGCAGAATGGAAGGAGTGTGGCAGGTAACGGAAGCCTACGATGAGGACGGGTATTCCATTATGGATCAAATCGCCTTCCCTATCACCGCCTTCCACCTTTCAAGTGACAACACTGTCATCTCAACTGCCGGGCCTATGGCAATGTACCTGGTGTATGGAGCAAGCAACTCCAAATTTCTGGAAGTGGTCGGAAAGGTAGACCAGGTGTTCAATTATGCCAGTCTCAATTT
>JAAYIG010000149.1 GCA_012523595.1 Fibrobacter sp. | reverse complement strand
TCAGTACCCGCGCAGGACAGAACTTGTTTCTCTCAAAAAGGTGGATGCCAGGGATGCTGCCCAGCGCAATCTGAAGCTGCGCTACGACCGCGACACAGGCTATCTGGGCTATGAGGTAAACGGTAACTTTATACTCGATGTTTCTCCCTACGACAGAGTACTTGTAATCCGTAAAACCGGAGCCTACTCGGTAATTGACGTACCAGACAAACTGTTTGTCGATAAAAACATGCTCTTCTGCGGATTTGTGGATAAAGACATTGTTTTCAATGTGATTTACCGCGATGAGGCGACTAAATTTCCCTATATAAAACGATGCAGAATTGAGCAGTTTATCCTTAATAAGGGATATTCCATCGTTCCTGAAAACTGCACAGTTCTCAAATTGACGACCGATTCAGAAGCGATAGTTTCACTTGAATACAAGCCAAAGCCCAGACTCAAGGTCCTTGAGGAAACTTTCATTATAAAAGACTACCTGGTAAAAGGTGTAAAAGCGGGTGGAGTACGTCTGTCAAACAAAGAGGTTAAAAGCGTCAAAATCTCCGGCGGTTAACCACTGATTAACCTGAGTTTGACTACTGATTAATCTGATTTAATGATTACTCTGTAAGGTTGTCCTCATTCGGTATCGGAATCACTCTCCGCATTCGTGTTCAGTAATTGCAATTTCGAAACTGTTATCCATGTCATTTCGACGAGTTTTCGAGAAGAAATCTTTCTTACTAAATATCAAAATATTCCGATACCGATACCGATTCCGACCCCGATCTGGAAACTTCCTTAGATTATAAATAATTACTGCCGGCATAAATCTCCCCTATCGGCTCCTCCGTTTCATCCCATCCGATACACTCATCCGTAACCGATACGCCGTACTTTAATAATCCTTTATCAACAGTAATCTCCTGGCGCCCTTCTTCCAGATTACTCTCGATCATTACGCCCCGGATACAGGAGAACCCGCTGGAACGCATCCTTATTACCTCTCTGCACACTTTTGCCTGGTTGATATGTTTTTTGTGTGCATTCATGTGACTGCAATCAATGATCAGCGAGGGTGTCATCCTGATTTCTGAAAGCAGTTTACATGCACGCTCAACTGACTTGCAATCGTAATTGGGCCCGCTTTTCCCCCCGCGTAAAATGAGATGACCCCAGGGATTTCCCTCGGTTCTGGTGATACAGACCCTGCCGTAACAATCTATGTTCAGGAAGCTGTGCGGCAAGCGTGCTGCCTCTATCGAATTAACGGCAGATTCCAGTGAGCCGTCCGTACTGTTTTTGAACCCTGCTGCAATGGGAAGACCGCTGACCATCTCCCTGTGTATCTGGCTCTCCGATGTGCGGGCGCCGACAGATGCCCAGCTTATAAGATCTGCGATATAGCAGGAAACAAGGGGGTTCAGTATCTCCATCCCTGCCGGGAGCCCCATTTTGGTAATGGACATAAGCAGTTTACGGGCGGCTCTCAGGCCTGATGCAATATCACAGGAACCATCCATGTTCGGATCATATATCATCCCTTTCCAGCCCACAGTAGAACGTGGTTTCTCGAAATAAACTCTCATGAGGATATAGATGCGGTTGATGTATCTGTGTCTCAGTTTAGCCAGTTTTGAAGCGTACTCGAGGGCGGATTCTCTGTCATGAACCGAGCATGGTCCGGCTACAACAAGCAGCCGCTTGTCTTTTCCTTCCAGGATCTTCTTAACAGTGGAACTGGCGCTTTCCACAGTATCGAGTGAAACTTTCTCAGGGGCCAGTTCCAGGGCCAGTGCCCTGGGGGATACAAGTGGAAGAGTAGAGTTAAGTGCTGTTGCGGGTAACATATAGTGCCTCCATTTAAAAAAAAAGCCCCTGATTTCTCAGAGGCTCTATTGGTTATTCAATCGTTTTCAGGATAAAATCAGCCGGAGCCCCTGTTTTTTGCGGGTGCAAACCAGAAAAAGTAAAAGAAGGCTGCTGATTTATTGTTTTTCATTATCCCGATACACCTGTTTTTCTGTTTTCCTTAAAAAAGAAAGGGCCTCTTTTTGAGAGGCCCTGGATATTCATCAAAAAAAATAAATACGCCCGAGCCCCTCAGGTTTCAAACCAGAAGTAAAAATAAAAGGGACGGGTGTATATCTGATTTTTCATAGTATCTATTATCAATATAAAACAAACTGGTTTGATTGTCAATTCCATCTTGCTTTATCCCGATATTTCCAGAAATTCTGTTAAATCTCTGGCTATATTGAGATTGATTTTAAGATTTAAGATATCCTCTTCATTTATGGGCAGCATTCTCTCCGGCCGCCCCTGCAGAAAAGGAATGACATCTTTTCTGGTATTGCCGGGTGGTCTGATCATGTTCTTGTCCATATCCGGTCCTTTCTGATTC
>JAAYIG010000148.1 GCA_012523595.1 Fibrobacter sp. | reverse complement strand
ATGCTATATCGAACCACTACGTCCCTTTCTCACTTGACATGCTCCCTGACTATAAGATATTATACCACCCGCCCCTTTTATTTTAAAGGATAAAGTACCGTGAAATGAGTATTTTGCTTGTATATCCTTAAATCGGGGTCGGAATCGGCATCCGGTATCGGAATCGAAAAGCGATAAGAAATCCCCCCTGCCCCCCTTATTAAGAGGGGCGCTTCCAGCGGGGGGACTCTTCTGTATAACGAGGAGGAAAATAAAACTTTCAAGTATCGAGTTATGTGTATCGATTCAAATACAATATGATTACTGAAATAAAAGAAGTCTCTTCTCTTGATGAACCCGGGGTTTCACTCTACAGAACTCTGAAAAAACCGCTTTCACACAGGGAGCTGGGTGTATTTATAGTCGAAGGTGATAAAGTAGTAGAACGGTTCTTTGAAAGCGGGCTGACAGTAATTTCAGTTCTGTTGACTGAAGCTAAACTGGAAATATTCAAGGATGTGCTGAACAGGAAGCAGGAGAATATCGATGTCTATCTCGTCACTCCTGAGCTTCTCAAAGAGATTGTCGGTTTCAGATATCATCAGGGGATAATGGCTGCGGGACTGGTGCCCGAATCTGCCTCTATCGATGAGATCATAAAAAACACAACCGCTCCGAGGTTGTTTGTGGCACTGGACAGGCTCGAGAGTGCGGAAAACACCGGTGTCATCGTTCGAAACTGCACTGCCTGCGGCTGTCAGGCACTGCTTGTGGGCAGAAACTCTACAGATCCCTTCCTGCGCAGGTCTGTGCGCAATTCCATGGGAGCGATTTTTAAAATCCCGGTAATTTACTCTTGCGATTTACCACTGCAGCTCAGATATCTCAGAGAAAAATCCGGGTTCACAATAATTGCCGCACATCCCGGATATGGGTGCACCCCTCTCTATGAAGCTGATCTTACAGGAAACTGCTGCATTGTCTTCGGAAACGAAGGTGAGGGGCTCTCAGAGGAAGTGCTTGATGCGTGTGATGCGAGAGTAAAAGTACCAATGGTTCAGGGGATCGATTCACTCAATGTAGCTGCTTCAAGCGCGGTTTTCCTCTACGAGGCAATGAAACAGCGGATATGCCGTAATTCAGTATTTCAGTGATGGATTAAGTCGGGAAATCTTACTATTTTTGTGGTAACCATCCCTTAGTATAAAATAAGCTCCAGGGGAATCCATTGATGAAAAAACGTGACTGGCTCAAAGAGCTCAATCCGCAGCAGCTCCAGGCTGTGACTTATGGTGATGGTCCGGTGCTGGTTGTGGCTGGAGCCGGAAGCGGTAAGACGAAAACACTCGCCAGCAGGGTAGCCTGGCTCATCTCTCAGGGTATAAGTCCGGACAGGATCCTTCTTCTCACCTTTACCCGCAGAGCAGCTAAAGAGATGCTCGACAGGGCATCACAGGCACTGAATGATCAGACCACGATCTCACAGGTCTGGAGCGGAACTTTCCATGCCGTCGCCAACCGCCT
>JAAYIG010000147.1 GCA_012523595.1 Fibrobacter sp. | reverse complement strand
TCCGGTAATTTATTCCTGTGAGTACAACATAATCTGAAGGCAGAGCCTCTTTGAGCACATCAGGTGGAAATATCCTCATTCCACCTATTGTCTTCGACTGCTTGTGAACATCGCCATCTACATAGGCTTTAATACAGCAATCCCCCAGTGAGGTCTGTCCAAGGAGCAACTGAGCATACTGTGAAAGCCCCCATACATAAACCGGTTTTCCCGATAAAGCAATCTCTTTTATAACTCCGTAAAGCCTGGATTTCTCACATTCTGAGAAATATCTTTTTAAAACCGACGCGAGTTTCGGTTCTGGTTTTATTTCTGCTTTTCTTTCCGATTTACGAAACAAACCATAGATACAGGGAACCGCAGCATCAGTACCTTCTTCAAGAATTTTATCTCCTGTTTCGACAGTTGAAAATCCCATGCTTTCCGCTGTCATTTTAAGATGTTCAAGATCGAAGTGGTTTACATGCTCAAGATAGAGTTCCGACAGGGGAAACCTGCTGAATTCTCCATACATCGATGCATCCGGTACTTCGATATAAACAAGACCTTTTTCATCAAGCCTGCTCCATGACTCCATTAGAACATCACGAGGAGAAAGCACATGCTCCATAACATGAGAATAGATCAGACAATCCGGTGTTATTCCTGGAAACGGCAGTTTTTCAGCTCGCCCCACATCGGAGATTATTCCGAGATTATTCCTGATATATTCCACACACTCCGGTAACGCGTCAACCGCATACAGGTTTGAAAAGCCTTTCGATTTCAGTGTAAGGAGAAGACCGCCTTTACCGCATCCTATGTCAAAAATATTCCTGTCTTTTCCATCAATGTGCCTGGAGATACAATCTGCCGTTCTTTCGTACCGCTTTATTTCACCCTCACTGCATCCTCCGGAACCTGCTGTGGCAGCACTGAAATAATAAGCATTTCCTCTGTAGTAATTCTCAAAAGCCTCTGTCCGGGATGGTGTATCATAGTAACAGAATCCGCATGACAAGCACGATACAAAAGAAAACGATCCCTCAAGCGGGCAATCATCAAATACCCTGAAACGCAGTCCGGTAAGAATCTCTGCACGTTCTCCGCTGCATGATGGACATTTCCGGATGGAAGTACAGGCGGTGCTTTCCATAATCAGTTGTTTTTTTTCTGCAACTCCTTGACCCGATCGGAATTCAATCTCATTTTGTCAAACTTTTTCCTGAATTCAAGGAGCTCATCTATTGTCATGTTATAAGGTTTGATAAATACCTGGTTATCCAGAGTGCTCAGGCTGCTCTCCCCGTCCCACATTCTGTCCGCATCAACCTCGTTGATAAAAAGATTATCTCTTCTTGCCTGTTCATAGATCCGGGTTCCGGAAAAAGGGATAAGTGTAAACACATTGTAAAGATCAAGCTGCAGACCCTGCATCATCTTATAGGTTTCATTTAGAGTCTCACGCGTGTCTTCAGGAAACCCCATGATAAAAACTCCGCGGGTTAAAAGATTATACTTTTTATAAATTTCTGCAAGCTCATAAATCTTGTTCCGCGGGAGATTCTTACCGATAATTTTATTGCGGATATAATCGGATCCATGCTCAATCGGCATAATCACATATACACATCCGGCGTTAGACATTGCCTCGACAATCTCTTCATCCATCGATGCGACATTATATCCATTGAAAGATTCAAACTGGATATTCATGCCTCTTCTGACAATCTCGTTGCAGATAGACATGATATGTTTTTTGTTAAGAGTCAGATTATCATCCACAAAACCGAAATAATTAAGACCGTAATCCCGGTAGAGTTTTTCCATCTCATCGACTACCCGTCCCGGACTGTGCATCCTCAGTCCCCGACCCATCATCGAATGAGCAGAGCAGAAATTGCAGTCAAACGGACAGCTCCTGCTTGTCAGAATCGGAACAGACATTTTAATGTCGAGTCCTCTGGGATTATACCAGTTTGAGTGATCCGTATAATAATCTTGGGGCATCCGACATTTTAATGGGTAGCCCCCATATATAGTGTTTAGAGTATTTTTACTGCATGGATGATAAAAAGCTCTTCACGAAGATATTAGGATTGAAGGCGCCTTGGTTTATTGC
>JAAYIG010000146.1 GCA_012523595.1 Fibrobacter sp. | reverse complement strand
ATGTACCCAACGCCCCATCCTGTTGACAACTTTTTCCCATTGGCTGGTATAACGAAGCACTATCGAACGGCAGGCTTCATTGAAGATAAAAATTCCCAGTTTTTCTATATCGCGTTTACCTGAGACCTTGAACTCCTTCTCCATCTCATTCTCAACCGGCAGACCATGACAGTCCCAGCCGAATCTGCGGTCCACATAGTTGCCCCGCATGGTCCAGTAGCGCGGAATTATGTCTTTCAGTGTACCTGCCAGAAGATGCCCGTAATGGGGAAGTCCGGTGGCAAAAGGAGGACCATCATAGAAAACGAACGCATCATTTGATTCAGTTTCTTTCAGCGACTTCTCGAAGATTCCATTTTCTTTCCAGAACCTGAGAATTTCATCCTCGACTTCAGGAAATCTGACTTGATTGTTAACAGGCGAAAAGGATCCTTTACTCATAGTTGTTCAAGCACTTTCTCTATCAGCCGTACAAGTACCGGCTCTGTTTTATCAGCAACCGCAATTATTTTCTTTATATCAGCAGGCTCAAGCGCATCAGGCAGACAGGCATCGGTGACAACCGAAAGTCCCAGTACCCTGATTCCTGCATGAACCGCAGCAATCACCTCCGGAACGGTGCTCATTCCGATGACATCTGCACCCAGAGTCTTTAACATGCGATATTCAGCCCTTGTCTCAAGAGAGGGACCGGACATCGATGCATACACACCCTGTTCGAGTCTGATGCCGTTCTGAAGCGCCACTTTCATTGCAAGCTCCAGAAGCTCTTTACTGTAGGGTTCCGACATATCCGGGAAACGCGGTCCTATACGGGGATCATTTGGACCAATAAGAGGATTATCACCCAGCAGGTTTATATGATCGGTTATCGCCATGATCGTTCCAGGCACAAACAGCGGATTTACCCCTCCGCAGGCATTTGAGACAATGAGAGTCTGCACACCCAGGAACTTCATCACTCTTATAGGGTAAACAATCTGCTGCATCGTGTAACCCTCATAATAGTGAAACCGCCCCTGCATCGCCACGACACTCTTCCCCTTCATCGTACCCAGAATAAGCTTACCGGCATGCGCCTCTACAGTCGACAGTGGGAAATGAGGTACAGTCTCGTAGGGCAGAGATACATCGGTATCGATAGAATCCGCAAGACGGCCCAGACCTGTTCCCAGTATAATTCCGATCTCCGGCTTAATCGAAGTTTTTGATTCAATAAACTTCAATGACTCCTGAATCATGTCAAAGGTGCTTGTCATGATACTCCTCATTGTTAATAGTTATACTGCGATTCTGTTTTTCACTTCAGTATCTGTCAAACCATCGAGGGCAACCACCTTGTTTCTGGAATGCCCGCCCTTAATGATTCTTATTGATGATCTGGGAATCGAAAGCCGCTTCGAGAGCAGCTTTACAAGATGCTCATTGGCCCGGTCATCGACCGGCGGAGAGGTAACCGAAATCTCAAGTACCCCTGATTCACCCATTACGATTCCATCTCTTTTGGCTCTGGGTTTGAGATGAACCTCGAATGTGCAGCCCGATTGTTTCTCCAAAACGAAACCGTCCCTCTTTACGCATCTAAAGAGGAGATATTGGGCTGTGGAGGCACCTCATCCATCGTCTCCTCCTCAGCGATTTCCATTAAACTATCCTTACTCCCCTCATTACTCTGCTTGAGGTCACCGCTTATAATCTCGAGGAGATTAAGCTGAGTGGTAAGCATAGATTTGAATCTGGCCAGGAAACTGTCACGCTGGTTCCTCAGTGCCACCAGCTCACTTTCCAGCTCATGCACTCTGCTCCGGGCCTCATCCTCGTAGCGCTCCGCCCTCAGATTGGCATCCTTCAATATCAGTTCAGCTTCTTTCTGAGCATTCACTCTGGCCTCATCCGTGGCTTTCTGCGCTGTCAATAAAGTCTCATTGAGAACGCGCTCAATTTTGGTATAACTCTCCAGCCGTGCTTCCATGTTCTTAATCTGAGTGGCATACTCTCCGTTCTGCTTTATGATCGCTTCATACTCCGAAGCCACCATCTCCAGAAAGCTGTTCACCGCGTCAGGATCAAATCCACGCCATACGTGCCTGAAAGGTTGTTTTCTGATGTCAAGTGGAGTGATACGCATTCTGATGCTCCCCGACTAAAATGTATATAGTGATCGCAAAAGAAACCGCTCCAGCAGTTCAAGAAGCAGTAGCAGAATCAGTGGCGAAAAATCCAGTCCTGTTCTTCCCGGAGGAACAAGCCGCCTTATCGGATCCAGGAGAGGCTCTGTGAGACGATGTATCCACATTACCACAGGATTATAAGGGTCGACATGAACCCAGGAAATAATCACCCTTGCCAATACTATGAATTCATAAATTCTGAAAATAAGGAGAATCCAATAGGCCATCAGCGACGCTCACCCAGAAGAAGAGTGCCAATACGCACCATCGTTGATCCCTCCTCAATTGCCCATTCAAAATCTCCGCTCATCCCCATGGACAATTCTATCTCCCCTGCAAGATCCTTTACTTCCTCACCGAGTTCCCGCAGCATCGAAAAAGCCCCCCGGACCTCCTTCTCCCCGCCATGGAGAGGCCCTATCGTCATAAGGCCACAGAATTTCAGGGAAGCGCTTTGCACCACTCTCTCACAGATTTTCCTGCAGTCCTGAGGTTTGCATCCGGTTTTGGACTCCTCACCGGATGTATTCACTTCCACCAGGGCTTTCAGGGGAGGACCTTTGTGCAGAAACTCGATCCTGGAGATTAACCTCTCCCTATCGACCGATTGAATCCAATCTATATATGGCAGCACACGGGATACTTTGTTTGTCTGGAGATGGCCAATCATATGAAGGGTATAATCACCCTTAAGCATCGGAGCTTTCTGTTCAATTTCATTGACCCTGTTTTCACCAAGATCCCTGATTCCCAGTTCTATCAGCTCCTGAAGCACCTGTGCCGGACAGGTCTTTGTAACAGCTATCAGCCTTACAGCTTCAGCATCTCTTCCCGATTTCCGGGCAGCCCTGTCAATCCGTTCCCGGACACTTGCCAGACGTTCCTTAAGTTGTTCATCCATATAAGGTTATTACGAACCTGCCGATTCAATAGTCCAGGTTCAGGTGGAATGTATATTGTTCTCAGTGAATATAATAAAATGAGCGCTTTTATATGCGTTCTGGTTGAGCACTTTTGTCTCCGACCAGGCAGAAACCTGAACCGTACTGTGCTGCTCAGCAATCCTCTTTTCTTGCTTTCTGGGATATTACTGATAAAAATACTGTACAAAGATTTTGAATATATTATTATTTTAAACCATGTTATCTTTAATAAATATTTTCCTGATTTGAAACATGGAACCCGGATTTCCGGATAAAACATTCTTTTTGTATAAGAATATCTATGCAGAAAGCACAGATAGTTCTAAAATAAACAAAAAAAGCATTCATTCAGTAAAGGTGCATATCTTGCAGTCGACTTGAGACCTATACACTCAAGCAGTCAGATTCCTGCAAGGGGGGCAAGAGGAAAAAATGAGATGGATCACAGCCGCGGTTTTATGCGCATTTTTAGCCAGTTGCAGCAATCTTAAGCTCGTTGAGCAGGACACTCCTGAAGGTCAGGAAAGATTTACAACAAAAAGGGGCTCCATCCGGCATGGAACTTACACAATCTGGTATCCTAACGGAGCCAAAAAGATGGAAGTAGAGTACAGGAACGGAAAAAAGAACGGATTGGAGACTCTTTGGGATGCTTTCGGGGCTAAACTGAGAGAAACCACCTATGTAAACGGGAATAAAAGCGGTAAAGAGATTTTCTGGAATCACAGAGGAGTTCTTGAGAAAGAGATCCTTTATCGTGCCGACAAACAGGAAGGGCTTGAGACCACTTTCTACAATAACGGAAAGAAAGCCAAGGAAGAGCTTTACAAAAACGGGCTTAAAGACGGCCTGGAAATAGGTTATGATGAGAGCGGACGGAAAATCTACGAGGCATTTTACCGCGCCGGAAAAAAGCATGGCAAGGAAATCTTCTACGACTACTCTGCAGGTGAGCAGCCACGTGTTACTACGATCAATTGGGAAAATGGTGAAGTGGTAAAATAAGAGCCTTCCAGAAACAGTTCTTTTCCTCTGATGTTCACACTCAATTATCAACACCCATAATTCCTCAACATTCACCATCACCCTTTAAAATCAGGTCTTTCAGCGGATCAAACCTTTACATTTCATAATATTTGACAAACAAACACTTGCAATTTGTTCTCTCTAAAATGTTATATTGGGAACAAATCAGTTACTCTTAATGTGTTGTATTTCTTTTAAAGGCAGGTGTTTAAGTGTCAGTACGTTGTTTCCTGAATTTAAAGTCTTTAACTAAAGGAGTTCTTTTTTGCGGTGCAGCGGCTTTTGTTGCCTCTTCTCACGGTGATGTGATCAAGGCAAAAAGCCTCTCTCAATCAGAAGTGCAGTCTGCTGTTAATTCGGCTTCTCCCGGTGACACAGTAGTATTACCGTCGGGAACCCAGTCCTGGTCAGGACAGTTGAGGATAGAGAAGAAGAATATCACTATCAAGGGAGCAGGAGCAGGTTCAACAATAATCAATGCCGGAAGCAAAACCATCTACCTCTCAGGTGAGAGTGCCTCCGGTCTCAGAATTACCGGGATCGAATTCCGTTCAGGCAACCAGGTGATTTACGCTTCAGGGAGCGGCTCACCCAAACAGGCAGTAAAGAATCTCCGGGTAGATCATTGCAAGTTCCAGGGGAACTATATTGTCATCGAGACTACAGGCGGGGCAACGGGAGTTTTCGATCACAATGAATTTCTCAATTCCTATGCTGCAAGACTATACGGAAGCAACGATCCCAATCCCAGACCTCCCTATCCGCTGGGGACATCGGATGCGCTTTTCTTTGAGGATAACATAATCACAGCTAACTCAAGCGGAAATCCGCCTCACTGGATCGCCTCAAACAGCCACTCAAAATACGTGGTACGTCATAACCAGTTTAACTACAGTAAATCACTGTGGGATATAGTTGACGCACACGGGGCATGTGAGGTAAAAGGCAGAGGTTCGGCTACCTGGGAGATCTATAACAACGTCTTCAATATCTGTCCCACAATCTCCCGGGTCATCCACCTCAGAGGCGGACAGGGTGTAGTGTTCAACAATACCTTCAAAGGTTATAATGCGGGCAAGGCGATCACCATAACCGATTACGCGCTTTGTAATGGTTCGTGTACTCAGAGCTGTACAAAGTTACCCTGTCCTGACCTGATCAATCATGCCTATTTCTGGAATAACATTCTGGAAGGTAAAGCCATTAATCCTGTAAACAATTGTTCGAACTATATCAAACTCGACAAAGACTATTTCACCTACGAGATGCCCGGATACAAGCCATACACTTATCCGCATCCTTTAACCAAAGAACCGGATAACGCCACTGGTATTTTGAGAAAAGAGAGTGCACCAATTTCAGCGATTTCACTTACGGCACGTATGTCTGACGGGTTAGCGCAGATCTCTTTCTCCCTTAAAGATGAAGCACCTGTAAAGATGGCGATCTATAATGCCAATGGTGTTCTTGTAAAGGAGCTGATCGATGAGGTAAAGACTGCCGGAAACCACTCGATAAGCTGGGATGCAACAAACATACCGGCTGGACTTTACATAGTAAGGGCTACTGCAGGAAAGCTGCAGGAAAGCTTTACATTCATGAGGTAATTGTAAAGAAAATATCTTTCGGGCTCACTTTGGCTACGCTCAGTGAGCCCTCTTTGTATGTATTCTGCACACTTAGGCTTCGCTCACTATGCAGGCTTGAACTCCCACCAAAGATAGCCAGTCATTATTCATACGGGATGGTCATGAAGGAAGGTGCTATTAACCGGACACTACCAAACTGGTAATAAAAATCAGGCTGTTTTTCTGATCTTCTCAATTGTTCCTGCTTATATCCATTTTATTCTCCATGTTTCTTTCTCCTTTCCACCCGGCAATTCAATTTGCATATTATAGTGTACCGTTCTAAACTTAAACTTATTATATTCTTGATATCTATTCGACTTCCCTTTTCTCAATTTTCTCAATAACTTTTTCCCAAAAACAGTTTTTCTATGCAGCAAGGCATTTTTGAGAGCCTTACAGGCTGTTTTCTTGATGGAACTCCGCTGGAAAGCATCGGATACAGCGAACGACGTGTCTATTCAGTGATGGATCATCTCTCCAGGATGTTCAACACCAGGGTGGGAAGTATCTCTTACCTTCCGGATTACGGACTTCCTGATATCTCCGAGGTTTACCGTACCTTGCCTGATGGGCTGGAGAATCTCAGGGACGCAATAAGACGTACTGTCGAAAAATATGAACCCCGGCTGGTCAATGTAAGAGTTCAATATCAGGAGCCCGAATCTGGCAGGCAAAGGATTGTTTTCATCATAAACGGGCAGATAAAAGGTGGTGGCCAGGTGCGGTTCCAGACCACTTTCACCGGAACCGGAAACTCTTCGGTTTCACCCTTCAGAAAAAAGGAATAGATATTTCAAATGATACAGAAATACTACGAAGAGGAACTTCAGTATCTCTATGAATCCGGAAAAGAATTTGCACGTGCGCATCCGGAACAGGCAAGATTTCTGGATATCGATGCTGTAGGAGACCGTGATCCCTATGTCGAGAGACTCTTCGAAGGATTCGCTTTTCTTGCCGCCCGAATAAGGGAAAAACTCGATGACTCCTTCCCTGAACTCACCGGGGGACTCATAGACCTTCTCTGGCCACAGTTTCTGTACGAAATTCCATCCCTCACAATCGTCCAGTTCAAACCTCGGAAAGGGCACCTTCAGGAAACTCGTATTCTTCCCAGAGGAGCAAACCTGCTCTCAAAACCTGTCGGCCCGGATTCGGTCCCCTGTCATTTTATGACAATCCAGGAAATCGCTGTTAATCCTGTGTCAATCGAAAAAGTAATCAGGGGAAACGATAACAGCGGCAGGGCATCTCTCATTTTCAGATTCAGACTTGAGCCGGGAGTCAACTGGAAAAACCTGAAACTTGACCCTGTAAGAATTTACCTCCATGCTGAACATACTACCGCTCTCTCCATTCACAATTTTTTTCTTTGTCACACTGAAAAAATTTTTCTTGTTTTGGGCAACAACAGAATCCCTCTTCCAAAGCCTGTATGTTCCGGATTTTCTCCCACGCAGTCACTTCTTCCAGAGGATCCGCGTGAATTCAGGAGCAGCCGTCTGCTGCTTGAATACTTCCTTTACCCTGAAAAATTCATGTTTATTGACCTATGCGGCATAGATACTTTGTCAACAGCAGATCCTCAGGATCAGGAATTTTCCGTCGAACTGCGTTTCGATAGTGATTTCCCTCAGGAAAGACACTTTGGCCTTGAAACATTCCGTCTATTCTGCACACCTGCGGTAAACCTTTATCAAAGCGACACCGAACCGGTGCTCAAAACCGGAAAAAAAGCCGAATACCTGGTAAAACCAGATCTCCGTCACAGGTATTCCCGCATACACAGTATCATCTCTGTCACGGCACTCAATCGCAGAACAGGGGAAACATACCCCTATTCACGCAGGTTTTCTCCATGCGGAGGAGACCGGGTTTTCAGTTCTGCTTTCAGAAGTAATTTCAGCTCAGGACGAGACCTTTACATCAGCACAAACTGCAGAAGCACACTGGATGAACTGGCTGAAGAGGCACTGTCTGTAAGGGCATACTGCACTGATGGGGAATTACCAAGAGTAGAACTGAGAGAGGACAGCATAAACAACCCAGGGCGAGATCTGCCCGATTTTGTAACATTTACAAATATCACCAGACCTACACTTCCCTTCCTCCCTCCGGAAGAAAAGAACTTTCTCTGGACATTTCTCTCACAGCTCTCTGCGGGCTGGTCCTCATTTTCCTCGGCAGAGTATCTTAAAAACATCCTTTCCATTCATGAGTGGTCACAGGATGAATCGAATCTCAGAAAAATAAAGTCTATATCAAAAATAAACATCAAACCGGCAGAGCAGGTTTTCAGAGGAGGTCTAATCAGAGGTGTAGAGTACTGTATCCATATACAGGAATCGCTTTTCCCCTTTCCCCAGGAGATACATCTTTTCGGAGAGGTCCTTGCAGAGTTTTTATCAAAATACATCTGTATTAACTCTTTCCTTCTGCTGTCAATTGAATTAAAACCTTCGGGAAAATGCTATAAATGGAATTCTCTAAAAGGTAAAAAATGGCCGGTTTAATTGAAACACTCTCACAAGACGCACGGAGCTTTGATTTTTTCAGGGCAGTTTCTCTGCTTGAAAAGGACTGTATCTCAAAGGGTATCTCTGATCCTTTGAACTCAGGCATGATCCGCTTTTTATCTGACCTGTCAACAGTTTTTCCCCAGAGTGACATAACCTCTATAAAAGAAGGAAAGAACTCTGTTTTTTTTACTCTCGCCTTCATGGGACTGACCGGTGTCTCCTCTCCGCTTCCACTCTATTTCTCCGACTATATATGCCGTCATACGGAGGATTCAGAAGCCCTGATTGACTTCCTCTCAATTTTCAGCCATAGAACTTATTGTTTTTTCTATCAGGCCTGGAAAAAGCACAATCTACTGAACATAGATAGAAACCAGGAAACGGTTTCTTTTCTTGACCGTATAATGTCTCTTGCAGGTATACCCGAAAGAGAGAACACAGACCTTCTGCCTTACGGTGGACTCTTCATCTCAGGAAAAGGAACAGCAGAAGGATTGTGTGCTCTTGTTTCCTCCTTCTGCGGTGGAATCCCGACAGAGATACAGGAGTTTTTGCCGAATCGTGTGCATGTTCACGATTTGCGTCCCCTTGGAAGCTGCTGTCTGGGGCAGGATTCTTTACTTGGCAGCAGTATCGTTGACTTCGGCAGCAAATTCCGAATAACTGTCGGTCCTCTGAAAGGCGATATTTTCAAGTCTTTTCTCTCCACTCCCGATATAATAGAGCAGATAAGGGTACTGGCAGATTCTTTTCTTACAACACCTCTTGAGTATGACATAGAAATTAAAGTAAGAAGTCAGGATCTGGAACTGTGTATTATCGGGAAAAAGCAGGCGGCACTTGGAAAAACCTCAATTCTGGGTGAACCCAAACCGGGTATTCACTCAGTAGTATTTCAGGGAAGGAAATCTTGAAGTGATAGAGGGCAGGACAAGAGAGATAGCTGTCCTGCCCGGATTTTTCTAAGAACTCAAAGTTCAGGGCTATATGGTGTGGAAGAGATACCTTAATGGAATGATGAGCCTCCCAGCTTTTTCAACTCCGTATTTGATATATCCACTTGGCAGAAACGCTCCACCTGAATTACCGGTAAACAACGGGAAATAAAGATTTCCCATCGAAACAGCAATACAGTCTATTAATCTGACACTACTGGTTTTTAGTGGTATAATTTTTACATGAGTCGCTGAAAACCAAACTTTCTATGGAAGGTTACTGTATGAAACGATTTATGTTTTTTCCCTGTGCACTGGTAACAGTGTTCTGCATCTCAGCAGAGATTTTGACTCCTGACCGTATGACAGTCTGGGATCCCGGAGTACCTGGAGGAATTTCAGTTCCCTCTGAGAACATTATCAATGTCATTGATTTCGGTGCTGATTCAACCGGAAAAGCTGATTGTAAAGATGCTATAACAAGGGCAATAGAAGCGGTCCCTTCTGAGGGCGGAGTTGTATACTTCCCTGCAGGCAGCTATTATTTCAGCGGCACTATTTCTATCGGCAAAAATAATGTTGTCATTCGCGGAGACGGCTATGATAAAACAAAACTGCTTCACGATCACACCGGACTCTGTTTCGATGTGGTAGCGTACAAAAGGGGGCAATGGCAGAATCTGCCGGGCGGATTTACAAAAGGATCAAAAACAGTTACAGTCGATGATGGCAGCAAATTTACTGTTGGCGCTTTCGCTGAGATCCAGCAGGCAAATGATCCCCCTCTGATGTACACTGATCAAGCATGGATTCAGTCATGGGCTGATAATGCTGTTGGCCAGCTTTTCGAAGTTGTAAATATAGAAGGTAACAACGTGACATTCCGCACTCCACTCCATTATGATGTCAGATCCGATCTCAATCCGCAAATCAGACCCCAGGGTTTTGTGCGCGGTGTAGGGTTTGAAAATTTTTACATCGAAAGACTTCAGGAAGGAAACAGTACATTTCAGTTCAAGAACGCGGCCTACTGCTGGGTAAGAAATATCGAAAGTTATCACACACGGAAAATGCACATAACGAACAACACGACAATTGGTTGTGAATTTCGTGACAGCTATTTTCACAGATCCTTTTCTTATGGAGATGGTGGAGCTGGTTACGGGGTTGAGTTCGGCTTTCACTCAACTGACGGGCTCTGTGAAAACAATATCTTTGATTCCCTGCGTCATGCGATGATGGTGCATATTGGAACAGTAGGATGCGTATTCGGGTACAACTATTCGATTAATCCGGTACAGGGTGAGGGAGAAACAAATCTCAATACAGGATGGGATCCATGCGATATCTCTCTTCATGGTCATTATGCACAGATGAACCTTTTTGAAGGTAATGTAGTTCAGGAGATTGGAATTGCAGACTACTGGGGGCCGATGGGGCCGGGGAATACATTTCTTAGAAATGTTGTTCAGGGACCTGGAATTTATCTCTCCGATAACTCCCATTTACAGAATCTGGTAGGGAATACAAGTAAAAAATGGATTGACGACGGCAGTTCGACGGGTACGATAAGACATGGTGAGAAAGTAAACGGAGTGTATGTATGGGATGAAAGTATTGAAAATCGGGTCATACTTGTTTCCTACTATCTTAAAAATAAACCGGCCTTTTATGGCAGTATGGAGTGGCCGTCAATTGGATCGGACATTGAGAACGGGAAAAACCCGGCACAGTTGAGGTGGGAATCGGGGAAACTGATAACAGGAATCGAAAAAAGGATATACAAAAGACCGGTGACAGTACCAGAAAAAGGAGGATGTTTACAAAAGGTTTTCGACCTCAGGGGAAGAATGATGGTACTGCCGGAAGCTGCTTTTATGTCAAGACCCGGTATTTCTTCAGGGATTTACATTTATACTGACAACAGCCGTAAAACTACACAGTTTCTACGGTAAAGTAGTGTTAGAATACACAAAATATTCCTTCTTGAGATTGGTGGATATCGGTATCGAATGGGTTTTCTATACGTTTTTTCTGGAAAACAATCTATAAATATTTGCCGTTTTTTTTCAAATTGTAAAAACCATTGAGATTTAAGAGTTGGTTCGTGGATAGAAATTTTTGCAAAATATTCATTTTGGGAAGTAAAGTGATAGTTTACTTATTACTGGTTTTTCATTTTGCACCCCAGAGGTAACATATTGACTTAACAATTTTCAAATTGGAACGTCTTTTCTCGTACTCAGAATTAACCTCCAGAACCGATTTAGCAAAGTGGGAATTTCCCTCTGGAAATAGATATCTGTTTTTCATTTCAGGAAAGGTTTGCTCCCTGGAAACTTCATTTTTTCACCCCGAAGGTGACACAGTGGCTTATTGTTTTTCAAAATGAACACCTTTTCTCATATCGAGAATTAATCCTGAGATAGTTAAATCAAATTTGAGAATTTTCCTCTTAGAAATAGATATCAATTCTCCATTTTTCGAAAAAAGCAAAAGTAGTCCGTCACCTGCAATTTCTTTTTTCACCCCAGAGGATGCTGTTTATGGTACTCGTTTTCACATTTTATAATAAGATCTTGGGTATTGGGTCTTCTGCACTACTACTAAGGTTTAGACAGATACTAAGTTTTTAGAGATTAAGAATCAAAATTTCACCACTGAGACAGCTCAGCATTTTTAAATCGCTTAAATCAATCTTTCACCCCAGAGGTGCCTTATGGAAATAATATCCTCTTGCCCATAAGTCCAGCAAGAGTGCCTTTTCTCTCAAAACAAGTTTTCCTCTTAGAAATAGATATCTCTTATCCATTCTCGAAAAAGGTAAAGATAGTCCGTCCCTTGCAGTTTTTTATGGCTCGCTAATTGCACCAGATTATTACACTTAATCTTTGCTATTTACGAGGCAGAAATGGCTGAAAAATCCAAAAGGAAGCCAAAAAAGAAGGTAAACACTGAAGAGCCGGTTCCCGATAAATCTTCAATAGAACCCAAAGGAGAAACTGCCCCTCAAAGTAATCCTCAAACTCCCGGGAAACTGCTATCCCACGCCACTGTACTCAGTTTACTCCTGGCAGCAACAGTTGCATTCTTCCCTATGGCCTATATCTTTCTTGTACCTCTGGCACTTGCAGCCACTATTTCGGCACTTACTTTTCCAGTCTATAAATTTCTCCTTAAAAAACTGAGAAACAAAAAATTCCTGGCATCGTTTATCTGCTGTGCAGGTTTGGTTCTCCTTGTCCTTATACCTTTGTACATTTTCATACATCTCATAGTAAATCAGATAATAGAGATACTCCCTGCTGCTATCCCATGGGTGCGTGAATTCCTGAAGACCTGGCGGGAACAGCCGATAATCGCCTGGTTTTTAAAAACGCCTATAGGGAAATACGCTGTGGAACAGGTTGAATGGGAATCCGTGGGACAGGAGATTATCAAGAATAGTGCTTCTGCCGCATCCCTTGTCCTTAACAGAACTTATGCTGGTGTCTTCGGAGTTGCCTTTGATCTGCTTATGGCAATTCTCCTTCTGTTTTATTTCTACATTGACGGAGAGAGAATAATCGAAAATTTCAAATCTCTTCTTCCAATCAAAAAATCCCAGAAAGACATGATTGTGTCCCGTTTTACACTGATTTCCCGTGCTACCGTCCTTGGAACTTTGATAATCGGTCTTGTTGACGGCCTTCTGGGAGGATTGACTCTCCTTATTTTTGGTGTTAAAGGCTGGCTTATCTGGGGTTTTATAATGGTGATTCTCTCTATACTTCCTGTAGTTGGTGTATCGATTGTACTGGTACCCATTGGAATAGTCCAGATATTGATTGGGAGGGTCTGGCAGGGAATAGGAATCCTGGTGACCCATTTCCTGGTTGTCAGCAATGCGGACAATGTGATACGTCCGCGGGTTGTGGGAAGCAGCGCACGAATGCATGATGTGATAATTCTTATTTCAACAATCGGAGGTTTGAGTATCTTTGGAATCACAGGCTTTATCATTGGGCCAATAATTGCCTCGTTTTTCCTCACCGCACTGGATATTTACAAAGAAGAGTTCTGTGAAGATCTTCCTGAAGGCTGCATTAATCATGCTTCACAGAAGCCTGCAATACGGGAACCCTGAAGGTTGTAAAGATCAGGATAAAGGGGAACAGAAACTTATGTAATACATTATAGTGGCATTATCCAGCTCAGCTATAAACAATCTCCATCTTTTCTGCTTGCCCCCGTTCCTCCGGTATGCTTTTATCCGAGCCGTATAAAAGCACTGCTGTGTCTATCAATGCCAGATGGCTGTAAGCCTGGGGAAAATTTCCCAGAAGTCTTCCAGATGTAAAATCAATGTCTTCACTGAAAAGTTTCAGGTGATTGGAATGAGAGAGGAGCTTTTCAAACATCGCACAGGCTCTCTCTTTTTCTCCGATTTTAAATAATGCAGAAATCATCCAGAAAGAGCACAGTGTAAATGAGGACTCCGGCTTCCCAAAGTCATCATCATTACGATAACGATACATCAGACCGTTTTTACAAAGCTGCTCAAGCGTTTTGGTAACAGTCATGACATAACGGGGATCCGAAGCATCAAGGAAACCGTATGGTTCCATAAGAAGATTAGCAGCATCAAGATGTTCACTTCCGTAGTATTGTGTGAAAGAATTGATTTTCCCGTTCCAGCCCTTTTCCATTATATCTTCTTTAATTATCTCACGAGTCTTGCACCATGTTATGGAAAAGGAGTTCTTCCCAAGAAAGGCAGCTATCCGGGAAGCCCTGTCCATCGCCATCCAGCAGAGCAGTTTTGAGAAGGTAAAGTGCTGTTTCTGACTGCGGAATTCCCATATACCCATATCCGGCTCATTCCAGGATTCAGTCACTGTCCGGGCAATAGATCTCACGATTGTCCAGAGGCTCTCTTTTGTCTGAGGATCACATTTAAATGTGCTTAAAAATATGAGGATTATATCCAGAAGGACTCCATAAATGTCATTCTGTTTCTGGCTGAATGCTGCGTTGCCGATTCTGACCGGAGTTGAGTTCTCATAACCGGCGAGGTGTGAAAGGAAACGCTCAGTCAAATTCTTCTCGCCTCTTATCCCATACATAATCTGTATTTTTTCGTCTTTAAACGGTACGATGTTCAATATGAACTGCATATAGCGTTTGGCGGAATCGATATGCCCCATACGCGCGAGTATAGACGTGGTCATGGAGGCATCCCTGATCCAGCAATACCTGTAATCCCAGTTACGTTCAGCACCTGGAGTTTCAGGAAGAGAAGTAGTGGCCGCGGCCAGAATCGCCCCTGTGGGTTGGAATGACAGCAGCTTTAGCACAAGTAAACTTCTCGTGATTTCATCACCAAAGGCAGTTACTGAAAAGGTGGATCTTGCCGCCCAGTTCATCCAATAGGCACGTGTAAGCTGATATTCCAGATTTATGTGTTCCAGATCAATCCTTGGCAGTTTTTCATTGTAGCTTAAAAGAAAAAACGAATCATTTTCGAGGCACATTGCAGAACTGTCTGATATTTCTTTTAAAGAAAGATTGGAATAAAGATAAAGTGATTCATAATTTCCACTTGCAGATACGGTTTTTATGAAATCATTCCCAACGATATTTTCTGTTTTTGACGCTCCATAATTAAGCGATGGAACGTATATGATCCTTATCCGCGGTTTGCCACCCCGGAGCTTTACATACCTTATGATGTCAGGCGGACAATGATAATCACCATCATCATATCTGTATCTGGGCATGAAATCGATTATATCGAAACTTCCATCCTGAGTCTGAAAAGATGTGACAAGAATATTGGTATTTTTAATATATTGTTGTCTGGAAGAAAGGAGGTCCATGGGGATTATGGAGAAATGTCCCCCGTTTTGTTTGTCAAGAATTGATGCAAACACCGAAGGAGAATCGAAGTAAGGCAGACAAAGCCACTCGATTGTGCCCTCCTTTGAAACAAGCGCCGCACTCAAACAATTTCCAATAACACCATAGTCCAGGTTCTCCATTTTTCACCTTTCCTCAGCGAATACCTTAATAATCAAATTATCGGAAATGTATCCGGTATTTTCAACCTGTTCCTCAATTTTCTGCAGTCTTGTTCTGTGCATCGGATACAAGGAACATGCTCAGTAAACGCCTCATCTCGGCTGTCGATTCCACATTGAAGCTTGCTCTTGATGGGCCCATGCCTACTTTTATTGAACAGGCTTCCTCAGGAAGACTTGAAAACATATTCTCGTCTGTAATATCATCGCCGGCAGCAAGGATAAAATCCCAACTGTCTTTACCTATAATTTCCATGGCAGCAGCACCTTTGTTTACACCCGCATTCTTGATCTCAATTACACGGTTCCCTTCCAAAACACCAAGATTGAGATTGGAAACCTGTTGAATCAGAGCATCCATCAACTCCCTTACCCTGATAGAGGCAAGTTCCGGATCAGCATTTCTGTAGTGGAAAGCAAGAGAATACTCCTTCTCCTCCAGAAGTGACCCTGGTGTCCTGTCAACGAAAAGCTCAAGAATAGGCCGCAATTCATTTTTCCATGTATTCTGCTGAGGTACTGTTAAAGTCCATTCCTCTGATGGTTTCTTTATCCACACGCCATGCTCAGCACACAGTACAAGACCACTGTTTGAAAACCAGCGGTCAAGTGACCCTCTGTCTCTTCCGCTGACAAGAGCTACTGTGTTTCCTTTGCCTGCATTTATGCTTTCAAGCAATTTTATCAGGATATCATCCGGTATTGCTTTTTCCGGTTTACCGGCAAAGGGCACAAGTGTCCCATCATAATCAAGAAGGAAAAGAGCACGTGAGGCGTTCCTGTATTCTGAAAGGATCTTCTCACAGTCGTTACCCGTAAGCCTTTTACTTTGCAGTTTTTCCCTTAGCAACCGGACCTGTTCAAGTTTACCTATAAAATCATTAGCCCACCGCCTGACATCATAGCGTGCGAGCCGTTTTTGCATACTGGTAATCCTGCTTAACTTTTCCTCTCTGCTCATCTCCAACGCCGTTACAAGTGCATTCGCTATTTCTTCTTTGTTATTCGGATTTACAATAATCGCTTCACCCATCTCCCTTGCGGCACCTGCCATTTCACTCAAGATAAGCACACCATCTTTCCCCTGTTGTTTAGTGGCAACATACTCTTTTGCCACAAGATTCATTCCATCACGCAGCGGGGTAATCAGTGCAATTTCGCATGTGTAGTAAAGCGCCGCGAGTGTAGCAAAGGGAATCGATCTGTATAGATTCATCACTGGAGTCCATCCTATAGTCCCATGGCGACCATTAATAGATCCAATTTTCTCATCCACATGATTCTTCAATTGTCTGTAGGACTCAACGGATGACCTTGATGGAACAGCAACAAGAATAAGGATCACTTTCTCCCTCATTCTGGGATTTTTACTGAGGAACAGATCAAAAGCATCCAGACGCTGGATTATTCCTTTTGTGTAATCTAATCTATCAATAGCAATTATAAGAGAACAATTGCCGGTTTTTCTTCTTATCAACCTCTCTTCCCTCAGCACTTCCTGCCGTGTGCCTACAGTTGAATAATGCGTATAGTCAATTCCCATCGGGAAGACATCAACCTTTATAAACCTGTTACGGTATTCAATGGTACTGAATGTATTCTCATGCCCCAGAAGTCTTCTCACACTGTTAAGAAAGTGGCGTATATAATCATAGGTGTGGAAACCGATCAGATCCGCTCCCAGCAGTCCTTCCAGAATCTCATTACGCCATGGCAGGAGCCGGAATAATTCCAGGGATGGAAAGGGTATGTGCAGAAAAAAACCAATATCGGCATCAGGCATTTTTTCTCTGAGTATTGCCGGCAGAAGCATCAATTGATAATCATGAATCCAGATCATGTCACCTTTTTCAGCATTTGCCATAACGACCTGCGCATAGAGATTGTTTACATGTACATATGAATCCCAGAAATCGGCATGAAACAGGGTGTGTTGGGGGAAATAGTGGAAAAGAGGCCATATAGTCTTATTGGAAAACCCATAATAGAATTTTTCCATATCATTACGACTAAGATTAACAGGTACACACCTGTTTTCCATCAATCTGGTTGAAAGTATCTGTTCTTCTGAAATGCTTATATTCTCTCTGTTAAGGCCAGGCCAGCCTATCCATAAACATCTCCTGTTCTGGTGAAAAGAATCCAGTCCGGTGGCGAGTCCTCCAGTACTGTTGCGAAAATGAAGCTCACCTTTTTTCTTTTCAACCGTTACAGGCAAACGGTTAGAAACCAGGATTATCCTTTGCATAGTACCGCCAACAGGGTTTAATGATAATTGCAGAAAAGCAGAAAAGGTTCTTTTTACTTCAAACCATATTTCCGCAGGAACTTTACAGGTAAACAAATGAAGACATTTGCTGATAGTACTATTAATATATGAATGTCCGGCATCAAGATCAACATCCTATCCCCGAATCAGCTCCCATGAAGTGATTGGCCAATTTGACATAGTAAAAAACGCCCTGCAGGTACACGCAAAATGCTATTTTCTCAGCAGATGTTATTTATACTGCCAAAGTTTTAAAACCCATTTATCGGATACAAAAAATGCTGCAGATCGATCTCCACGTACATACACTCTTCAGTCTTTGCGGGATTCACACGGTTATGGAACTTCTGGAACAGGCCCGGATGCTGGGTATGAAAGGCCTGGCCATTACCGATCACGGGCTTACCATTGGAGGAAGGCTTAACAGCCCCTTCTTTGAACGGTTTCAGTCTCCATATCCGGATATAAAAGTACTGAAAGGGATAGAATGCAACATACTTGACGAAGACGGAACTGTTGATCTGCCGCCCGCTTTCATGCAATGGATCGATGTAGTGCTGGCCGGAATTCATCCCAATATCGAAAAGGGACTTGGCAGGGAAAGATATACCGACATGGTAATCGCTGCAATAGAGAAGAATCCATCCATTGATATTATCAGTCATCCCAATGATCCTGCCTATCCGGTTGACTACCTGAGGCTTGCTCGGAGCGCTAAAATTAAAGGAGTCGCACTGGAACTGAACAACTCCAAAATCCTCTACAAACGCAGTTCCGTGGAAGACACTATATCACTCATCGAGGCTTGCCGTGATACCGGCTGCTCCATGGCAGTGTGCAGTGATACCCATGCAATTCTGGAACTGGGGAGGGATGACTCTGTAAAACCGCTGCTTGTAAAGGCAAGCTTTCCTGAAGAACTGATAGTTACACACACAGCAGAATCGACACTTGCTTTCATCGACAGCAGGAAAAAGAACAAACACTGTTAAGCCCTGTATCGGCAGACAATTATGCAAAATGCATAACCTGTCTCATTTCGCATAAGTCCTATCTAACTCCTTGTAAATTATCCTGTCCGGATATCTTTCCATCCAATTCTCCTATGCATCATTCATAACGCACTGAATGGCAAAAGCTGATTCTTCCGTTTTTCAGGGAGTTCTCTGATGGCACACCCTTTGCATATATGGGTTTCCCGATTAAGCACCATCGGGTTTCATTGATATTCTATAATTATTGTTTCTGTTGACTAAAACAGGAACGTTCGTCTCACACTTAACACCTATCAAAGGAGTTCATCGTATGATGCATACTCTTAAAACGCTCTGGCGTTTGGCTGCACTGGTTCTGTGCATCACAGTCCCACAGGTTTCGGCAAAATCCTCTGTGAAGATGCCGTACAAAAGTATTACCGTTCAGAAAGAAGACGGTAAAGCTGTTTTCAAGAATCAAACTCTTTATGGTGAACCAGGCAGGCCAAACCTACCCGTTTACACCGTCACTTTTCTCCTTCCTGCACAGGCGGATCTGAAAAAGATCTCCGTAGTAATGGAAAATACCAGAGAGATTGAACTGGATGGCGAGTACGAAGTCGATGCCGCGCCGCCTCCCACTGCAGCCGGCAAACAGGCATGGCCTGCAGGCAGAAACATTGTCAATGGCAAAGACATTGATGTTTACCAGCGCAATGCATTTTACCCCGCCAGTTACATTGGAAATATCTCTCCCGGAAAAATGCGCCAATACAAGCTTGTAAATGTGACTGTTAACCCTGTTCTTTACAATCCTGTAACAAAAAAGCTTAAAATGATAACCGGAGGGGAACTCACAATCTACGATTCACCTGAGCCCACATCAAAATCCATGAAGCCCGCCACTGGAGGTATTCAGCCTTTCAGTAAAAAGATTCAATCCTTGGCGGTAAATTTCTCTGATGCAGCCGCTTCTTACGGGCTGCCAAACCTTCCGCAAAGGATGGGCCCGGCGGCAGCCCCTCTGACAGGTGAGGTCTATGCAATTATTACCACCAGTTCTATTGCTTCACAATCAAATCAGCTTCAGAATTTCATTAACTCTAAAACCACACGTGGTTTTGATGTGCAACTTTTTGATGAAACAGCGTGGGGCGGAGGAAGCGGTGATGCGGCGGCGGAAAATATCCGTACATGGCTTCAGGCAAATTATTTCACCCGTAATATCACTTATGTACTGCTGATCGGTAATCCCCATCCTGAAACCGGTGATGTTCCGATGAAAATGGCCTGGCCGCGATCCGAGTATGATTCACACCGGGAATGTCCCACCGACTTTTACTTTGCCGAACTCTCCGGTGACTGGGATGCAGACGGTGATTTACTGGTGGGAGAATTCATTGATGATTTCTCTGCAGGTGATCCTGATGTTTTCGCGGAAGTCTCGGTAGGCCGTATACCCTTTTATGGCAATATAGGTGATCTGGATCATATACTGGCAAAGATAATCACCTACGAAAATGAAGGTTCTGCTACTTTCCAATGGCGGGCAAACATGCTTATACCATCTGAACCTCTTGACAACAATACACCAGGTTATCATTTTGCCGAGGCAATCAATAATGATATTCTCTATCCTCAGGGATGGGGGAAATTCAGAATTTACGAAAAAAATTACGGCGTAAATCCCGAATTGACACCCTGTTCGGAAGCAACCACTTTTCTGACCTGGAAAAATGGTGCATACGGTGCGGTAAACTGGAGCACACACGGATGGGAAAGGGGTGCATCTGACATTATGTCATCGCTTGCAGCCTTGAATCTTAACGATCAGTACCCATCGATAGTCTTCCAGGGGAGTTGCTTGAATGCCTACCCCGAGGATGATCAGAATCTCTCATATTCACTTCTTAAAAACGGTGCCATTGCAGCTCTGGGAGCCACCAGGGTTTCCTGGTACTATCCCGGGGAAACCAATGTTGTCAATTCCTCTTCAGATTTCGGATTTTCATACAATTTTGCCCAGAATATAGTTAAACACGGGATGTTTGTCGGTGATGCACTGATGGACTTAAGGGCAAGGGTACCGGTAGGGATCTGGATGAACTTTCTGGTGTTTAACGTCTATGGCGATCCGGCTGTAGGTGTCTATACATCACCCGATAATTTCTTCCTCGTCAGTGAGATTCCCGCCCAGAAGATCTTCGCGGGAGAATCTTTCAAAGCAATCGATCTTAACAGTCATGTATTCAACTCACAGTTTACCGATGATCAGATGACCTGGACTGTGTCAGGAAACATTAATCTTAATGTTGTCATAAGCAGCGCCAATGTTGCAGAGATAACCACCGGGTCCCAGAGCTGGAGCGGCAAAGAGCAGATAACGTTTACAGCCACAACCCCCGATGGTGAACAGAAAACCATAGTTGCCGATTTCGAAATAGCCGGATCACAGATGATCTACTTAAGCGACATGGATTGGGTAAGTGCCACTTGCAGCTGGGGTACAATTCAGAAAGATCTCAGTATAGATGGTAATACTATAACCATTGGCGGAGTAGTGTACGACAAGGGAATCGGCACACATGCTCAATCAGAAATCGTTTACCAGCTCAACAGAGCTTATGATCTTTTCGTCTGCACTTTCGGAATTGACGATGAGGCATACGGTTCTGCAGACTTTCAGGTTTACGGGGATGATGATCTTCTGTTTACAAGCAGAGTACTGCATCACGGCGAATCAGGAAAATGTGAGCTATGGATAAAAGACTACAATCAGCTCCGGCTGGTGGTCGGTGACGGCGGTGATGGAATTGGCAGTGACCATGCCGACTGGGCTGATGCTAAGCTTGTCAGTGGAATAACCTCCCCTGTGCAGACAATCAATGTAAGCGTTTTCCCGCATGTGATAGAGGGATGCACTGAACCGGCATGGGATCCTGTGAAAATTTACAACACAGACAGTATCTGCTCTCATAATGGGCATATCTGGCGTGCAAAATGGTGGACTCAGGGCCAGGAACCGGGAACAACCGGGGAATGGGAGTATGGGAAGTTCTTGGGGAATGCTCGCAGCAGCAGACTTTCTATTATGGCCGTGTACATCCAAGCGGTGCTGTAAGAGTAGAATACAATGATTCCCTCGTGGTCAGTATGTTCCCCGACTCTGGTTACATGGTCTCGAATTTATCAATCGATGGTCAGTATGTCTCTCACTGGGATGGATACTATACATTCAGGAATGTTACCACTGATCATACACTTCAGGCTACCTTTGACCGGGAAGTTTACTATTATCTGGGAATTTCGGCAGAAGGTACCAGTGAAGGGGGTTATGCCATCGGTTCCGGCAACTACTATGTGAACAGGCCTGTACCTATTGTAGCGCTTCCGATTCCCGGGTATCGCTTTACAGGATGGCGTGTAGTCTATGGAAACTGCACCGTCGCTGACCCACAGGATCCGGTGACTACAATCACAAGCTCAGATTACTGCAGAGTTGTTGCCAGTTACGAAGTGGATGATTCAAATGCCGATCTGACCGTTTCACCGCAGGGACTTGACTTCGGCGCAGTACCTGTGAATACTACCGCATCCGGAACTCTTACATTGACAAACAGCGGGAGTATGGATGCACTGGTAACGTCAATTGAATCATCTGCTCCGCTTTTCACCGTTTCACAGGAACTTCCTCTCGAGATTCCGGCCGGGACATCTAAAACTGTAACAGTTTACTTCCACCCTGTACAGGAAGGAGAGGTAAATGGAACTCTGACCATCACAAACAACCCGCCTTCCGCACCACAACAGATAATCTCTCTGGCTCTGAGTGGAGAAGGCGCCGGCCCCTTCGACTGGAATCTTACTATTACACCTACAATCTTTGCGACAGAAGCTGTTATCAGTTTCCAGGCAGACCCAGCATACGTAAATACTGATGCTGTATTCAATTTGTACCGGATTTACCGCAGCGGTCAGCCCAGAACATTTGTGGAATCGTTTACAAGGACTATCGAGGCCGGAGCAAACTCATTTACCCGCCCTGTCTGGGATTACCTGCCATCAGGATATTATACACTTGAGATGAATAATTCCAGCGGCACGACACTTCTGGCACAGTACTCGATTGAGAAGCTCAATAATCCTATCGATTTCCAGATGAGTGCATCTCCTGCTCAGACAAGCAGCCAGGTAACAATCTCCTTTAACAATCCAAGTCCTTACCTGGTCGGCAATACAGCGGAAATTCTCTTCGAGAATGGCTCTGAATCATTCACAGTAACAACCGAGATCATTGCAGGAACAAACAGTGTGGTTCAGAGCGTTTCCAGTCATTACTATCCTCTCGGTGAATACACTGTGACCCTGATGATCAATGCTCAGGAAGTCGGAACGACATCATTTACCAAGGTAGCCAAAGATTACACTCTGGAGGCTTCCGTGTCGTCCATCGATTTCGGAGCGGTCTCAGTGGGTGGAAGCAAAACAGTGGAAGTTTTATTGACCAACACCGGAAACTCCGCTGCGCTTGTAAGCGCGATGAATGCCTCTGATCCGGTTTTCAGCGCAACACCCGCTGTCCCGCTCTCAATTCAGCCGGGAACATCCGCTGTTATCGGTGTCAAATTTGCACCCGTAACCGCCGGAGAAATTTCAGGTACTCTGACAATCATCAATGCTCCGGATGCTCAGGTACAGACAATAATCATCAACCTGTCGGGAACCGGAGTGTCCCAGTCTTCATCTTTCGAGGTCATCATGATTCCTGATGCCAGTGTTATCGGGAACTCAATTGCACCCTCGTTTACCATTAAAAACACCGGAGAAACCAGTATCAGTCTCTCAGATATTGTCCTCGAGTATTACACTTTCGATCCATCGGTAATCGCAGACAACCTCAGGGCTGATATCTATTACTGCAGTATCGGAAGTGCGAGCGGAAGTATCAGCAGGCTTTCCCAGGTTTACGGGTCAGACACACAGAAAGCCGACCTGCAGACCAGCTTTACCTTCTCCAGCGGGACTCTCGCCCCAAATGCCTCAATGCAGTTACAGGCAGGTATACACACTGCTGACTGGCAGTACAATTTCAATGAGAGTGACGACTGGTCATATCCGGTTCAGTCCGGAAACAAAGCTCCATTTGTGGTTATCCGTGACAGGACAACAAATGCGATCCTTTACGGAACTGTCCCTTCCGGGATGTAATCTGTTTCACTAAAGCGGAAAGCAGATCAAAGCCTCCTTTTTTCGAAAAGGAGGCTTTTATTAATAAACAGAAGAAAATCAGTAATTACAAATGGAAATTCAGAACATTCCTCTCTGCAAAAGACTATTTTATCCATCTTTAAAAACTATTACTGACCGAAAGCAATCTTTCAGCAACATCATATGTATGAGTGTAAAATTCAAGAGTATCCGCAAAAAGCTTTTTACATTAGTAATGCAAATCCTGCTGATAACTCTTGGTGTTTCCCAGATCACCACCTCCATACTTCTTATAATCCTCTCGCACAACACATTCAAAGAGGGAGAAGAGAGGATACGGGAAAATCTTCTTGATAAAGGCAGAGTGCTGGTGGCCAATAACAGCATCGCACTGCAGGGTATGGTAGCGGATAATGCTTTCCACAGCATAAACGAGCTTGTCTCATCCACTATTCAGAAAGATAAGGATGTGATCTATGGTATCTACATGGATGCATTCTGTCAACCATGGGTAAACGTGACCCCAGGCACACCCTGCAGCTTGTTCAAACCATTGACCGCTGCTATCGATTCCATGAGCAGATGGGCAAATAAAATCAATGAAGTAAGCTACAAGCGTATTACCCAGGTCGGTCCCGGAGTTTTTGAGTTTGCTGCCCCTGTAGAGGTAATGGGACAGAGAATGGGGACGATAAGGTACGGAATATCAACGGCAAGAATGGAACAGTCAATTCACGAACTTAAGAGAGACTTTCTGAAAGAGGTCGCCAAATATACTATCATCCTGGTTGTGGTAAGTTTCCTATTACTACTATACGAAATAAGAGTGGCTAACAATCAGGCCCGGTCGATTACAAAACCGATTGATGAACTGGCAGTTGCTGCCGACAGAATCTCTTCCGGCAATTACAATATTCCTGTAAAAACATCGAACGATGATGAAATCGGGCTCCTTGGAAATGCTTTTGAGACCATGCGCGAGACTATAAAATCCTACACTGACAATCTTGAACAGATAGTAGAGGAACGGACCGTTCAGCTGAACAATTCCTATAAAGAGCAGTTAATACAGGCAAACAAGCTTGTGACACTTGGAACCCTTGTAGCGGGTGTGGCACATGAGGTCAATAATCCAAACAATTCCATACTCCTCTCAGCTGGAGCACTTGAGGAGATGTGGGATGACATACAGAGAATAATCGATGAACATGTAAATCAGAACGGGCATTTCAAAGTTGGGGGTTACACCTCTGAGGATATGGCTGAGGAGGTGCCTCAGTTGATATCGCGGATAATCAATAATTCCAGGCGGATAAAGAGTATTGTTGAAGAGCTCAAAAACTACGGCAGAAAGAACAGTGGAGAGCTGAAAGCGAATCTGGATATAAACCGGATCATAAGAGATTCCATAGAAATAATCGAAAACGAGATAAGGAAATACACCGTCAATTTCAACGTTGATCTCAAAGAAGGCCTACCGCTTGTCGAAGGTGTTCATCAGAGACTCGAGCAGGTGGTTGTAAACCTCATTCTGAATGCCTGCCAGTCTTTAAACGATACGAATAAAGAAGTGTTTGTATCCACAGAATACGACAGCACTGCTCAGAGCATCATTATTTCCATCCAGGACCAGGGCTGCGGCATGGACAAAGAGACACTGGAGAAAATTTCACAGTCATTTTTTACTACAAAACACAACCAGGGTGGAACCGGGCTTGGCCTTGCAGTGTCCTCCCATATTGTCAAGGCTCACAAAGGTCATCTGCAGTTCGAGTCTGAACCTGGAAAAGGAACTCTTGTAAGAGTAATCCTTCCTGCACAAAACAAATAACAGGAGAGATATGGAAGAGAGATCGAAAAACCCGCTTCTGCCTATTCTCATCGTCGATGATGAACTTGATGCGCTTCAGTCGTACAAATCGCTTCTCAGGTATAATGGATTTGACAACCTGATCCTTTGCAGCGAAAGTACACATGCCATGCAGTTACTGAGCAGGGAAAGGATTTCAATTGTCATTCTGGATTTGAATATGCCGGGACTTACCGGACAGGAACTGCTGGAAACCCTTAACCAGCAGTACCCGGAGATACCGGTCATTGTAATTACTGCGGTTGATAAAATCGAAACTGCTGTCCGCTGCATGAAGCTCGGTGCATTTGACTATATGATAAAACCGGTAGAGAAAAGTCACTTATCCGCCTGCATTTTCAGGGCACTCGAAATTTTTGAATTAAAGCAGGAAGTAAGGCTTCTGAAGAAACAGGTCCTGAGTCGTAAATTGCAGAATCCGGAGAATTTCAATGAGATAATTACCAATAATGAAAACATGAAATCGATTTTCAGGTATATAGAAGCAATAGCTTCCAGTTCAAAACCCGTACTCATAACAGGGGAAAGCGGGACCGGGAAAGAGCTTGTTGCCCGTGCAGTGTACAAACAAAGCCGTCTTCAGGGCAATTTTGTAGCGGTAAATGTTGCCGGACTCGAGGACACTATATTTTCTGACACCCTGTTCGGGCACACAAAAGGCGCATTCACAGGCGCAGATTCTCCCCGCCGGGGATTGATCCACAATGCAGAAAACGGAGTACTTTTTCTGGATGAAATAGGTGACCTCAACCCTAAATCTCAGGTAAAGCTCCTGAGACTGCTCCAGGAAAAGGAGTACTCTCCTCTTGGATCGGATACACCGCGTCTCAGTAATGCCAGAATCATCGCTGCCACCAATGCCGACATCGGCAGTAAATCCGAGGCAAATCTGTTCCGTAAAGACCTTTACTATCGGCTCGCCACACATCACATTCATATCCCTCCCCTCCGGGAACGTCTGGACGATCTTCCGCTTCTGATAGAAGCTTTTGTGGAGGAAGCCTCTCAATCGATGGAAAAAGAAAAGCCACAGATTCCCCGCGAACTGAAAATTCTGCTTGGCAGTTACTCATTTCCGGGAAACATTCGGGAATTGCAATCGATGATCTACGATGCAATGGCACGGCACAATTCCGGAGCACTGTCTCTTGAATTCTTCCGTGATTACATTCAAAACAAAAGCGAAAAAAAAGAGATCGAAGAGATTACAGAGGAATATTCTCCCATTATCCTTCCTCCGGATCGTTTTCCTACATTGAGAGAAGTGGAAGAATATTTGTTCTCAGAGGCCATGCAACGATCTGAAGGGAACCAGAGCATCGCAGCACGTCTTCTGGGAGTCTCTCAGTCAACTCTCAGCCGCCGGTTTCAGGCAGAAAGGCGGAGAGTGACAATATAGCAAAGAAATTGTTGGAATGTTTCCATCTGACAATTTATTTTGGATGTTCATTTAATCATAACCCGGTTTAGATGAAATTGTCTTGTCAATATTACCTGCTTATTGTCGTGGATTTCCGGTGATAACTTCCATGCTCTGCATCAAGCAGAATCAATATGGAAATATGATTAAAATTGCACTGAGAGTAATCTCCATAGGGATTTTGTTTTCAGCTCCTGAAGAGCTTAATGCTTCCGAAAAGCTTTATGTTTTCTATCCATCCGCAACCAGGCCTCACATTATCTTTGAAAAGCTCCAGAGTTCAATGAAAGATGTCCGGGTGTTTGTATTCGGCAACGCCTCAGATTTCCTGGCCCGTGTATCAATGGAGCCACCTGATGCAATTCTCACAAAAACTGCCATTATTCATCAACTCAACAATTATTCAATTGTTTTCAGAGGAGCCCGGGGAGAAAACACAGAAGAGAGATATGTACTTGTCTCTATGAAAAACAGTAACCATTCTCCGGCAATCGACTCGGAATCAGTAGTAGGTACAGTTGATTTCCTGGGCAGGACTGGAATGATCAATTTTGTCCGTGAAATCTTTCCTGTAATGCCCAGAATCAAGAGAGTAAACAAACCCGAGGACCTGATTCCGCTACTTATCTTTGAAATGGCGGATTTTGTATTGACGGAGGAAAGTAAAGTTGAGTTTCTGAAAACCTTAACAAACCGTCCCCTGGAAGTGACACCGTTATCCGCCGGGAAGCAAGGCATAGTGGCTCTTGCTGTTTTCAAAGGGAAAAAGGGTACCGCTGTCATAAACGGACTGAAGAGTTTGCAGAGCGAAACAAAGCAACTTTTTGGGATAGATAAATGGAAATGATCAGATTAATTAGACTCTGCCGGTTTTGTGCCATGATAGTGATCCTTGCGATCTGCATTCCCGGGATGTATGCATATCCAAAAGACCCGGTTCTGATCCTGAGAGGAGAAGGCCAGGAATTCAGAGATGTACTCTCCGGACTGACATCTGAGATAATAAATGACTTCATTATTCATGATATGGTTGTCACCAAAAAGACTGCGATCAGTGATATAGAATCTGAAGTCACATCAAAAAAGCCAAAGCTTGCAGTATTGATGGACAATCTGGCAATTTCTCTGTTTAAAAAATATCACAGTGGAATAAGAGACACTTCACAAGTGTTACCATCCGTTTCACTGATGGGGGTCCTTGTCGCCAATGCCATAGATGGCCTATCCAACGCTACAGGAATTTCCTATGAAGTGCCCGCAGTCACCAGTATTCTGAGTCTCAGAACAGTTTTAAACAGACAGATCAACACTGTAGGGGTGGTGCATCGTGAGTTTCTGGAAAATTTCATCGAAGTCAACAAAGCATTCTGTAAAAAGGAAAGAATAGACCTGATCGACATTTCGCTTCCCAATAAAAGCAGGAATATGAAATACCTCCTGAGAAAAGCGCTGGCAGAACTCATTGAAACAAGAGGGATTCAGGCTCTATGGGTACCAAATGACAACCTCCTTCTTCAGAGCGATTATATTGAAAGTGTCTGGGTTCCAATCACTTCACAGGCACAAATCCCGGTCATAGTAGGTGTTGATGTATTTGTGAATCCTCAGATGAATTTCGGTACTTTCGCAGTCCTTCCGGATCATCTCTCGTTGGGAAATCAGGCTGCTGAGATTATCTATAATATACGCGAGAACAACTGGAAAGTTATGAAGAGCAAAGTCGAACCACCTCTGGCCATTTACAAAATTATCAACTACAGACAGGCAAAAAAATCTTTCGGAATCTCCGATGAGACACTCAAGAGTATAGACAAGGTATTAAAATGAAAAAAAAGTTCATGTTTTCATTGAAATCATTGAGCCTTTCCGCTGGTCAGATCATTCTTCTTTCGGTTTTAGTATTCCCGGAAACCCCATCGGAGATAATCGATGAACTCTCGCTTGGAGAGCTTCTGGCTGTTGAGCTCTCCTCAGGATCCTTTCTGGAACTCGATTACAAGAAATCTCCGGTAAGCATGACAATAATTACCTCAGAAATGATAAAGTACTCCGGCGCCCGTAACATTTCAGAGCTTCTGGAGATCTTTGTCCCCGGTTTTCAGTACATGTATAACAAATGGAACGGTACTCTCTGGGGGATGAGGGGAGTTGCAAACGACCGCCATACCAAGCTCATCTACCTTGTTAATGGTCATAAGATGAACGCACAGGCCAGGGACGGGTTCCAGGGAGAAGTTGTTCTTGGCTTACTAAATGATATAGAGCGGGTGGAGGTACTCAGGGGACCAGCCGGTGTGATTTATGGTTCCGGAGCGATTGCCGGAATTGTCAACGTGGTTACAAAAAAGACCGGCAATAAAAACGCACAAGTCAACACAGGATTCACAATCCCGCGAGGAGCTGACATTGATGTCACTCTTTTCGGTTCACCATCTGACAATCAGAAGATCTCTTTTTCTGCCGGTTACCGAAAATCAGAAGGAACCGGTCTTCACAAATCAAAAATTTACGGTAACCCGAGCTGGCCCTGTCCCGGCACACCCATCCCAGGAGGGGTCCCCTCTGACGGAAGTTACGGCTCCACAGATGGCAACATGAGGGCATCCTTCGGCTGGCAGATCGACAATTTTGATCTGTATGTCAGAGCAACCAGGCAGATTGAGAATGCAGGGGGTTGGTTTACGATTGACCCATGGCCGGAGCTCAATAATCAGTCAATTGATTCCACCGCCGGCAACAGAACTGTGGATGGCAGGATCATCGAGCCAGATGATTCGGTATGGTTCAGCACTGAATCATTCGGCGAAAACCAGCGGCAATATATTTCAGATAATCTTTCTGCAGAGGGTTCTTACAATTTCACTTTTAATAAAAATATTCTGAAAATAAAGTGCGGTTTCGACAGAAACACCACCCGTATCGGAACAGAACAACGCGCAGGATACTCAGCCGCCAATTCTCGCTCACCAGGTTTCATCGCTGAAACATTCGGAGAGAGTCGCTTTACCCTTAGCACCATGTTTCTCCTTAAATCCGTCGATAAACTCCAGTTTGCTGCAGGGATGGAATACCGGCTCGATCTTATTGGAAAAGACATGGAAGGGAAAAACTCCAGAGAGGAAATCCAAGGATACAAAGTAGTAAGCGATGTCAATTACCAGACACTCTCCCTCTTTTCCGAAGGATTCTTTGATATAACAGATAAATTTGGAATCGACCTGGGCGGCAGACTTGATTTCCACACCAGGGCTTTTATGGCAAATCCCAAAATCGCTCTGGTATTCAACCCGTGGTACAACCACTTCTTCAAACTGATCTACCAGACTGCTTCCAATAACGGAAGTGCAGATAACTATGAGTACAATCGCAACCATTTTGATCCTGAAACGGGTGATATCAGAACCGACCCCTCATTTGAGAGATCAAGGCAAAAACCGAACATTTACACTGATATTCTTCCTATGGTACCATCTGTCGAGGAACTGCACTCCCTGAAACCGGAAAAAGTCCGCTCGATTGAATTGACATCCACTCACACAATCGGAGATCTCTTCACAATCACGCCTTCTGCAGCACTTGGACAGGTAACAAATCTGTTCGGATGGTCACAGGTATTGTTCAGAGTGATTAATGCTGGAAAGTACAATTACGGCAACTTCGACCTTGATTGTAAACTTGAAACAAGGTTCATAGTTTTTGGAGGAAATCATACTTTGCAGCGTCCTGTTTTTACAGAAAGCAGATCCCAGGATAAATATTTTATCCAACCCCATTACGACAAAACCAGTGATAGTTGGTATGATACCACATATCAGGGCAGGTATTACCCGGTGTCTGACGGCACCTATGATACTGTTAAAGTAAACCTTGTCAGTGATGGAATTACAGTTGACGGCAAGAATTTTCTCAACCTTTCCACCAATACAACTAAATTTTACCTGACTGTAAAACCACTTCCCTGGATAGTATTCAATACCAACCTCCGCCTCTTCTGGGGATTACCGGGAAGAAAAAGCCTTTATGACAGGGATGAAAAGGATGGCTACAATTACCTGGATATCCAGAATGGCAGTTTTTCTGAGCGTCTCCGCGGAGTTCCAAAAAAACTGAACGCCAGCCTGCATTTTTTTCTTCCCGAGGACATCACCCTCTCTATATTTGCGTATGATATTCTTGGAGTAGATCGCAAATCAGGCAAATCCGGATACGACAGTTTCGTGATTAATACTATCAGATGGCAACAGATGGCCAACCCGGAGCAGAAGGATATCGCCTCTACAGACCAGCAGTCCTTTGGGTTTACGATTTCTAAAGGTTTTTAAGATAAATCCTTTTTACTGGAGCTTAAATTCCGACTCCAGGAAACACCTGTCCGTTGGCATCAGGCTCACTCCTTGAATAATCCGGTCCTTAGATAATTCCCCCTTCCGGTCGGCCACTCAAGACAGCCTGACTTTGCAGATGATACATCATAGATCTGTACTCCCCCAGCTCCTTTTCCGATCGTATCTTTGAGTGAGACTATTATCTCCAGAACTCCATCATTATCGACATCAGCTATTGTTGGTGCAGCCATTGATCCCCGCTTTTCAAGAGGCACCCTGTGAAGCAGTTTTCCATCGCTGCTTAAAATTACCAGATGAGACTTTCCATTTTCAGTCGAATAAGTGCAGAAGACGATCTCCGAAATCCCATCATTGTTGAGATCACCCGCTGCAGCCTCACTGCATCCGACAAACGCTCCCCCGCTGTTGTCAAATTGTACCTTCCACAAAATCGCCCCGTCAGGACTGAAACAATAGAGATTTCCATCATAGGAAGGTACTATTATGTGCGGTCTGCCGGTATTCATGGTGAAAATGCATGGTGATGGAGCAACCTGAACTATGTTGTCCTGGTAACCAGTGTAAAGCGGCATACCAGTTGTGACCGGCTTTTCCAGCCCCGGGACTCTGGTCATGTCCGGATTTAATATCCATAGACTGTTTCCCCGGTTTTTATACTCTCCTGCACGCTCATGGTCCGAAAAAAGAATTATTTCAGGTAAACCGTCAAAATCCACATCTGCAAAAGCAGGCGGTGAATCTGTGAACTCATCCCTGTCGTTTCCGTCACCACCCCACCCCTGGGCCGCAAGTGCAATATCATGAAACATAGGAACCGAGCTGGCATATTTACCCTTGAAAAATCCTGAGGCTGTGAATTCCGATCCATCGGACCTCATGATTCCTATGTGGCAGATGTCATAGGTACTTACGATATCATTCATCCCGTCGCCATCGAGGTCTGCAATACCAATGTTCTGGTTGTAACCGCCATAATCATTGCGGGCAGTCCAGTCCTGTACCTGAGGCCATCCGCTCAGAACTGTTCCATCTACCCGCCAGATATTTGTTACCGGTCCTTTGGATGTCTTCACAACGCAGATTTCATACCGGTTGTCATTATCAAGATCACCTGCAGCCAGAGATCTTATTTCATCACCTGAACCTGGAAACGACTGTGGCCACCCGGCCTCCAGATTCCCCTGATGGTCATAAACCGCAACCTGGTTGCCATACGCTACCGCAATCTCACCAAACCCGTCATGGTCAAGATCACCAACCACAGGGGAACAGTACATGCGGCGGGATCCGTGATCGTTAGCAGATGATCCATTCTCTCCTGCCGGCGCTCTCCATTTCAATTTATTGTCTGCTCCCCAGACGTAAAGTACACTGTGCCGTGATGCTATTATCTCATTGCTGCCATCATTATCGAGGTCATAGACCGCAGGTGAGGCAAACCAGTTCTCATCCCAGCTTGCGGGAAGAGTTACCCTGAGTACGGGTCTGGATACTGAGCTTGGAATTTCTTGCATAGACTGAAAACCGGGGCCAATCGATAGATCGGTCGAACAGAAAAGCATTAAAAAAATGGCAAGAAACGGCAGAATAGGGTTATTTTTATATTCCATAATGGCAAATATAGTATTGGAAAAGAATGGTGAGTTAAAAACAGAACGGTAAACATTCCTTTATCATTAACATATCTCTTATATTGACAAAGCACTTGAATTCTTTATATCTTGTTCATATCTGAACTTATGCATCTATTCGAACAAAATAAGCAGAACCTCTTCACCCGCCGGGAAATGTCGTTATGATCAAAGCATTTATCTCTTCGATGATTATCCTGATATTTTTTTTCTCCTGCTCTGATAACCCCACAGGATTATCCGCAGACATTTACAAAAATGAGATCACTTTTGTTAAAGAGCAGATTCAGGTTACCCGCGGGCTGAGCTTCACTCGCCCCGTAACAGTGAGTACCATCACCCGTGAACAATGGTCAGATTATAATAACCGGTGGTATTCAAACAGCAGTAACCGGGCAATCACGCTGCAATTAAAGCAGCTTGGTTTTGTACCTGATACCATGAAGGACCTTGAGGGCGCTGCTGCTTCCTTTCAGGATGATGTGGTTGGAGCATTTTATCTCCCTGGCACAGATTCAGTTGTGATTATTGGTCCAATAAGCGATCAGGTGGCGCTTATCTACTATCTGGGACACGAATTTGTCCACGCACTTCAGGAACAGCATTTCAATGCTTTCTCTAATTACGTTATGCCCTCTACTCTCCAGTCTGTTATCAATAGCGATTTCTTCCTTGCCCAGCAATGCGTGACTGAGGGAGATGCAGAATATTCTGCAAATCTGATGCTGATAAGATTAGCGTACGAGGACCAGTCAGCAGATGATACACTCTCCTATTATCTTAAAGAAACACTTTCCTCTTATTTTAATTACTTGCCGGATATGGGCGCACTCAGATACCTGGAATTCAGATCCTATGCACCATATACACTTGGTCCATGTTTTATCATGAACAAACTGAAGGCCGGAGGATGGTCTGAAGTCAACAGGCTCTTCCACTCAGATCGAGTCAACTCATCGAGAGAAATCATCACAGGTGCAGATCATGAACCTGTAGTATTCAATTTTGATCAGATAACTCCAATACTGCTTCAGGATATTTCCTCATTGGAGTTGGCTGATGATGACAATTACGGTGCGGTCATGCTCATGGCTTTACTCGGTGATTATCTCGATACAGAAAACTGCTACAGGGCACTTGGACTAGCAGGTGACCGGATAATCTATGTACTTGATAGAGACAGGGAACTGGGGTCATTTGTCTGGGCAATGGCTTTTGACAGTGAAGAGGATGCCGGCTACACTTTCGGAAAACTCGATCTCCTCCTTACTAATCGCATAATAAACGGGAAGAGTTCTAAACGGAAGGAAACTGCCGAAGCTCTTGTCTTTAACTGCGGCAGTTCAGAGGCACATCTGTTTTTAAAAGGGACTAATGTATTCTGGATTGAAAATGTGGACAGCCTTGATTCTGTGATAAACCTGCTTTCAAATCAGGCATTGTCTAAAAGGGCATTTCCCGGGAAAAACGCCTCCACCTATCCCCGGTATCATAAGTGGAGGATTCTGGATCGTTTGTTTTAATATGTTAATCTTTGACCAGTCTCACAGAAAACCCCTCATCTCTGTAGTGTGTACAGGTTTTAACTTTTACACTGTCTTTTAACAGATAGATACTGTAGGCTTGACCGGCATAGGTGGTACTTGTAGAACTCCACCAGTGGTTCTCTACTCCCCTGTAACCAAACACACCTGAGTGAAAACGACACCCGCTTGGAAGAGCTGAAAAATTACTCTTGTTGTTTTCATCCAGATTATAGCCTATTGATCCAGGAACAAGACTGCTCTTCCAACTGTTATCCGCAGCAAGGGATTTTGCGACTTTATTACCAGTCAATGAACCATCCCAGTTATAACCATGATCAATTAAATACTTTATCATCTCTTCCCATTCAGCAATCGATGGCACATGCCATCCACGAGGTGCCAGCCTGTTCAGAGCATAATAATTATAAAGTGCGCCGTATTTTTTAATGGTATCGGGATCAGTGTCATTTTTATAGTAACAGAATGCTCCAGTCGTAAGATTTCTCCACTCCTCATTACTCTCCACAAGAGGAATTTTAGTCCCATCATTGAACCTGGTGGTACGAAGATCCTCTCTTGTCCAGATCTTCTTCCCAATTTTCACAGTGCTGTAGACATTGCCATCAATATCGGTGACGGTAATATTACTCTCATTATCATTACCATTACCATCCCCATCATGCCCGTCATTATTTGTTCCTGTTGGATTATTGTCTTTACAGGAAAAGACAAGACACATCACACAAAACAGTATTGACACCTTCTTTAGAAACATAACTTTCTCCTGAAAAAAGAGTACAGATTTATAAACCAACTAACTGAATAATCCTGTACAAGACCCCAACAGAACAAACCGCAAACACTATACCAGCATCATACCTTTCTGCTTTTCTTGCCGTGATTATCCTGAATAAGAATCGTTTAGTTTTACAATCAAAAAGCTTTGTATTATTATTGTACTTGTATTTTTTACAAATGAAAGCAACTTCAGAGACTGACTGTACCAGTAGCCTGTTCAGTTGTTTCTCATACCATCATCAAATATTTTGGATTCTATTTTTTTTTCTCAGCCCCACACTCTACTCATATCTCAGTGCCTCGATTGGTTTCAAGGAAGCCGCCCTGCGGGCCGGATACCACCCGAAGAAAACACCCACTGAAGCGGAAAACAGGAATCCCAGCACAACCGACCACCACGTCACTGCTGCCGGAAGATTGATCAACCTCGATACAGCCCACGCCACCATAAATCCCAGAACAGTTCCTATAATCCCCCCTGTGACTGAAAGCGAAATCGCCTCTATGAGAAACTGGGAATGGATATCTCTTTTCCTGGCACCAACTGCTTTACGGATTCCAATTTCTCTTGTACGTTCTGCAACAGATACAAGCATGATATTCATAATTCCTATTCCACCAACTATAAGAGAAAGCGCAGTTACTCCAATCATAAGACCGAAAATTCCCGATGTTATCGTTCGGTAAGTCGCCATTAGTTGATCCGCACTGTTTATACTGAAATCGTCCTCTTCTCCAGGTCTCAGATTACGCCTCTGTCGAAGAATCCGAGTCAGGTCACCCTTGACATCATCAATCTGCTCAGGGCTTGATGGCTTCACAATTATTGTAACCGACTCACCCCCCCTGGGTGTTATCGGCCCAGAAAACAGTTTTACGAATGTTGTAAGTGGTATTACTATGGCATTGTCCTGATCATTACCGAAAAGTGATCCCTTCTCCTCCAGTACTGCAGTGACCTCAAACCTGTGACGACCAACCAGAATCGACTTTCCTACAGGCTCCCTCGATGGAAACAACTCCTCTGCAACAGTTTTTCCGATCATAGCATTCTGCCTGCTCTGATTCATATCCGATTCTGTCATCTGCCGCCCGGATGCAATGTTGAATTCGGTTATGTACTGATACTCCGGAGTAGTACCAATCAACTGCACTCCATCCAGTTCCCTGTTCCCGAACCTTACTGTCACGGTTGACATCAGCATCGATGCGATCCGCTGCGCAGGCTCCAGACGCCTTTCAATATCCTTCGCATCCTCAAGTGTCAGGTTTCTCCTTCTCCTCGCCCTGATCGCCTCATCCCGGTTCATCACCCATCCATGTTTCTGAACATAAAGAGTATTTGAGCCTATCGATGCCAATTGGTTGGAGACAGTCCTGTTAAGCCCGTCAATAAGTGCAAGCATCCCGATAACTGTCATGACCCCGATCATCACCCCCAGGGTCGTAAGCACAGAACGCAACTTATGGGTATTGATTGAATTCAGTGCAAGACGGAATGCCTCCAGGATATTCATCTCTCTACCCGCTTGTCGCCCTCTATCATACCGTCTTTTATACTGATAATCCTTTGTGCGTATGCCCCTATCGAATGATCGTGAGTGACAAGGATAATCGTCTTGCCCCCTTTAAAAAGTTTTTCAAAAATCTGCATGATCTCCCTGCCGGTACGGGTGTCAAGATTTCCGGTCGGCTCATCAGCCAGAATTACAGGAGGGTCGTTTACAAGCGCCCTCGCAATAGCGACTCTCTGACGCTCACCCCCTGACATTTCGTTTGGACGATGGTTGATCCGGTGCTCAAGCCCCACAGAAATAAGAGATTCCCGCGCCTTTATCCGCCGCTGAGGAGCTGGTACTCCCGCATAAAGCATCGGGAGCTCCACATTGCGAAGAGCTGTATCACCAGAGAGCAGATTAAAAGTCTGAAAAACAAAACCGATTGATCGATTACGAATAGGCGCCAGTCCATCCTCATCAAGCCGGGATATATCTCTTCCTTCAAAAAGGTACTCTCCTCCGGATGGCATATCCAGACAGCCTATAATGTTCATCAGTGTTGATTTTCCTGAACCAGATGGTCCCATGATGGAAACATACTCACCACGATCTATCGAAAGGGACACATCACGCAATGCGGCTACCTTCACCTTTCCCATCAGGTACTCTTTGCAGATATGATTGAGTTCAATCAGCATGATAAAAAGTATTCCTGAATCCGCAATTAAATTTGCAAATCACTCAGGCCTCACTGCTTCTCCCTCATCGATCTCCCGGAGCACTTCAAATGGACCGGATATGACCTGCTGTCCCTCCTGAAGACCACCGGTAATCTGAATGTAATCTTCACCTGTCACACCGGTCTTTACCGGCAGAAGCCTGGCGACTCCATTATCATAAACAAAGACCCCCTCCATCTCCCCATCTCCGTCAAGATCCTCACTGCTTCCATCCGTCTGCATACCGGAAAACTGCCCAACCGGCCTCACCACAACCGCCTGAAGGGGGACAATGAGCACATCCTTCACCTCTTCAGTAACGATCTGAACATTCGCGGTCATACCAGGCTTTAAAATGTCAACTGAATCCGTTATCAGAATATCAACAGCATAACTGACTGTAGCATCCTCGCGGGGAAAACCCTCTCTGTCAGAAGCAGCCGCATATCCAATATCCATAACCGAGCCCCTGAACTGTCTCCCGGAGAGCGCCTCAACCTCAACTGCCACCCGCTGCCCCTTCCTGACACTCGCAATATCTGCTTCGTCAACTTCGCACTCGATCTGCATCCTGGACAGATCCGCAACTATCATAAGTATAGTTCCCGGATTATTCAAAGTCCCGGGGATAACATTCTCTCCAAGTTCAACATTAAGCTGGGTAACAGTTCCGCTTATGGGTGCAGTTATCCGGGTGTCCTCAAGCTGCTCAAGGGCCTGTGCATAAGTTGCACGTGATTCCTTGACACGTGCTTGATCAAGAAGAAACTGCGTACGTGCAGCCTCATACTCCTGCTCCGAAATGAGTTTGGAATTAAAGAGCTCCTGTGCCCTCTTAAAAAGAGCCCTGCTCTGCGCCTGAGAAGCTTCTGTCAAATCCAGATTCGCCCTGGCCCTTCGGACCTGGGCCTGATACTCGGTCTGATCGAGAAGAATAAGCAACTGCCCCTTATCCACCGACTCCCCCTCCTTTACAGGCAGACTATCTATTCTCCCCACTACAGATGAGGATATCTGGACTTGAGTCAAGGGACGCACGACACCGGGCGCAGAGATAACAGATGAGATATCCCCCCTGGCCACCTCTGCAAGCTCAACCCTCCTGCCTCCGCGATTGCGAAAAATGAAAAAAATCAGCACGACACTTAACAAAATGAGAGTTAAGGATATAAGTATCAATCTTGACTGTCTGCTCATTATTCCTCTTCTGTCACCAGACCCCAGCCAGAAACAATAAACGGACACGTGCGAGATAATAATTGACAATAATCTGCACAGATTCCCGGAGAGATTCCAGATACACAGCCTGACTCTGGGAGAGCTCCAGGGCCGATCCTGCCCCAAGACGAAACTGCTCCTGAGCTAGCCGGAGCTGCTCCTGCGCCTGCTCTCTGAGAACAAGAGCCGTAGAAAGCGCCTCACGTGAGGACAGGTAATCGCTGTAAGCCTGATTAGCCTGTTGAATCACACTGCTCCGGGTGATTTCCTGAACCGCTTTTGCTGATAAAACCTGTGCCGATGCCCCCCTGAGCTGTCCATACCAACTCATCCGTTCGAAAATATTCCAGTTAAGCTGAATCCCCCAGCTCCAGAAATCGTTTTCCCCCCAGTTACTAAAGCCAACCTCCCTCTCGGCATAACCGTAAGTAAATTCAGATCCCAGGGTCGGTACCTTTCTTAGCTTGACAGAGAGTTCTCCTGACTGCCTGGCCTGCAGATTGAGATCAGCAGAAAGTAGAGACGGGTTAGATTTCAGAACACTTTCTATGACAGAATCGCGGCTCAGAAAATCCTCGGTGGTATCGGGAAACAACAGAGAGGTGTCGATTTGCACCGGGTAATTTACCCCCATCAAGCCGGCAAGATTTCTCATCTCAGCCTCTAACGCTGTTTTGGAATTGGTAAAGTCAATTTTCTGTCTGGAAAGATCTACCTCCACCCTGAGCAGTTCAGGACGTGATATGGCACCAAGTCCAAACCTTTGACGTGCGACAGTTACCTGCTCTTCAAGCTGAAGAACTGCAGCCCTTGATGCATCGAGACTTTTATATGCGCCAAGCAGATTGTAAAAGGCCTGCTTGACATCGTATGCCAGTTCAGCCTGTGCCCCCCTGAAAACCACATCCGCATTATCCCAGACAGTTTTAGCCTGTCTGAGACCTGCTATCGATGCTGCATCTATAAGAGGTGTGCTGAGAGTTATGCTGGTCTGGAACTGATCATTCCATACCTCCTCACCGGGGATAGGGGGAGATGTGGGATCTTCGATTATAAGCTGCCGCTCAGGACCATTTCTGCTGAATCCTGCTGAAGCCCCCAGAAACGGAAGTACCGCACTTAAAGCATCATAGATTCCGACCTTTGTCAACTGACGTTCCCCTTCATTTCTCTGCCTGTAGTACCCCCTCTCAAGTGCAATCTGCACGCACCTATCAACACTGAGTAATGAATCGGACTCCTGAGCTTCAGAGCAGACCCATAAAAACACCAGTACCGTGACGGAAAATGCAACCGGCATAAAAATCATTCCAGTTCTGAATCGGTAAAGCAGAGGTTTTGTAATTAAAACCGAGTGATGCTAATTACGTGCCATTGTAAAAGGCATTAGAACAATTCTTATCCAGTGAAAGGGATACAGACATCCCATAGCCTGTGTTGATTTCTATTTGAAACATTACCATTTTATGGTAAATGCTTTCACCTGTACCCGGAAAATCACTGAATTGTTTGTTCTTGTAAATTACCTTCTTATAATACTGGTCCAAGGATAAAAAACCCGGTAAAAACAAAGGAAAACATCATGAAAACACAGTATTACACAGCGGCAAGTCTCGATGGATTCATTGCTACTGAGGATGACTCACTTGACTGGTTATTTTCTCTTGGGGACCTTAACAATTCCAGTTATCCTGAATTCATATCAAATGTTGGTACCCTTGCGATGGGGTCAAAAACTTACGAGTGGATATTAGGCAATAAGGAAAAGGTTATCGCTGAAACCGGCTCATCGTGGCCATACACTCAACCAGCCTGGATCTTCTCCAGCCGCCGACTTCCGGTAATTGAGGGTGCCGACCTCCACTTTGTCAATGGTGATGTGAGGCGTGTCCACGCTGAAATGCGAGATGCTGCAAAAAACAAAAATATCTGGATTGTAGGAGGAGGAGATCTCGCGGGCCAGTTCTACGATTCCTCCTTACTGGATGAGCTTATCATCCAGATTGGGTCAGTCACTCTCGGAAAAGGCAAACCTCTCTTCCCCCGCAGAGTGCTTAATCCAATTTTGCGCTTAGTGTCTGGAATTGCCCCGAAAAAATGGACACGTGACTAAGCAATTTTCTTCCGTTTGACAGATTCATATTCTGCTGGTGATAAATATCCCAAAGTAGAATGAATCCTTTTGCAATTGTAAAAACCTTCGAT
>JAAYIG010000145.1 GCA_012523595.1 Fibrobacter sp. | reverse complement strand
ACTCCTTTCGCAGAACACAGTTCTCTTCACCTCACCCCGTTTTATCGACTTCAGAAAAGAACCGATTCAACATCAAATCCATGCACTCGGAGAAAAAAGCTTCCAGGTGGATTTCTTCTCTTCCCAGTTTCATCATCAGGCCTGTTTCGACCTGAAGGGTCTCTCTTATGAAGCAAGTGATAACTATTTTGACATCTTTCCGGATCTGCCGGTGAGTGTCAGGATAGAACTAAGCAGGGAAATGACAGCAGAACAGTTGACACGCAGGCTTTCTGTAATGTCACTGGTTGACAGCTACTGAGAGTATAGGGAAAGTATAAGGTCACGGATACCATCGGAAAATATTCCCAGTGTCCGGCACGACATTCATGATGTTGTCACTGATCTTTGTAAGACAGTCAAAAGCAGCCTGATCGATCACTCCCTCCATGGCCTTGACATTCTGATAAACCTGAGAACTGCTGCGGGCGCCGACAAGGGCTGTTGATACTCCCGGTCTGCTCAGTATCCAGCGGATAGCGAGTTCATGAAGAGGCCGATTGAGGTTCCGGGCGGCTTCCTTCAATTCTTCAACACCATTATAAACATGCGGCCAAACATCGTTATCAAAAAGCACCGTACCCTTTCTGTGATCCCCGGGCATAAACTGCAGAGTCCTGTCGAATTTTCCGGTAAGAATCCCCTCTGCAAGAGAACTGTAGGAAATAACAGAAATGCCGTTTTCAATACAGTATGGAATTAATTCCTTTTCTCCCCACCTCCACAACAGATTAAAGCAGGTCTGATGAGCATCGATATGCCCAATCTTCGCAACAGATTTCATCTGTTCAATTGAGAAATTACTGACACCTATTCCTCTTATCATTCCCTTTTCACGTGCAAGCACCAGCCCTTCCATCATTCCTTCCAGGTCAGCACCTTTCCTGGGCCAGTGAATGTAGAACAAATCAATGTATTCGGTTCCAAGCCGTTTCAGACTGGCCACAATCGATTTTTCTACTTTCTCCCGGGGTGTAAACATTGTTTTTGAGGCGATAAACACCTTCTCCCTTACATCACGTAAAGCACGTCCTACAAGTTCCTCTGAATGTCCTCTCCCATATGCTTGTGCTGTGTCGAAATGAGTTATTCCGGAGTCAAAAGCGGCCTTGATTGCATTGATGGAATCAATGTCATCCTGATCTCCCCAGTCCGATCCGCCAAAAGCCCAGCAACCCAGCCCCAGCACAGAGGACTCTTTGGAGATAGTCCCGATCATTTGAGAGCTTATATTGATCATTTCTTGTTCCAAATTGTACTCCAGTCAAGATCAGGGAACGAAAATGTAGGAAACCCGTGCGGGCTTACCCCTTGTTTCCAGTTTTGGAAAAACCCATGTCATTATCTCGTTTGTCAGCGATCTTTCAACCTGGCCGTCATACATACCGCCAGACCTGGACTTCGCCTTCACAACCATCCCGGCATCGTTCAACTCAAATTCCACAGGTATAGTATCAGGTATTACTACATAGGGTCCAAAAGACTGCAGCATCTCTTCAAAAACAGCAGGCCCGTAATACTGATCGATCCAAAGCTTGATCGCATCTGCATTAAACGCCACAGCAGCATCCCTGGAAAGCACATTTTTCAGTGAGGATTTAAAGAAATGATACAGGTTTGCTCCAGGAGCACAATTCCTGGGATTCATCTGATCTACCAGATCTATAGCTCCGGGCGGGAAAAAGTCCTTTATTTCGCCTTCGTAAGGGACATACTCTCGTCTGTTAAGTACCAGTTTTTCTTCGACTCTCTGCGCCTTCCACATCTCATCAACCTGGCTGGCCCCGAAGCAAGTATCTCCATTGACAACGAAAACCTGGCGGATCGTTCTGTAATTGCAGGTATAGGCAGATCCAGAATCCTGCACACTTGCGTAGGGATCGAGGTAGGCATGACGCACAAGCATAAAAGAGACCGTATCTCCTGAGGGAAATTCGACAAACCAGTCAGTTACCTGCCAGATTATCCCGTTGTCCAACAGTTCAATTCGGTCCAGCTTCTGAAATGGAGCTGTGGAATCTTCAGTCTGATAGATCCAGTATCCGGCTGCTGATTTTTTATACGAAAGTTTCTGCTCATCACTGAACTCTTTCAAATTGCGAAAACTCTCGAACTCACTGTTGACGATACTGGAAATACGAGGCGGAAGTCCCTTTGTGGTAATTCTGGAATAAAACAGGAACACGACTATCAGAAGTGACAGCAGTATTAAACCTTTGGAAAAGGAATTAGTCTGTTTTTTCTCTCTGGAATGCATTCAAGACCTCACTTGATAAATGTCCAGAAAAAAATATACACAATGCCATAGATGAATTGCCTATTCTCGATGCCTGTACAGGAATGGGAATCGACACATACGGCATATTTAAATCTATTGGAAAACACAGAAAATTCGGGTATATTTTCTATCCTTTAGTATATTTTGAATTCGAATTATACAGCATTTCTAAGCAGGTTATTCAGATATATAAGTTAACATCAACAAGGCAGAGCAATGGAAGAAGCGATCAGAGAAATATTGAAGGCCATCGGTGAAGACCCCGACAGAGAAGGATTAAGGGATACCCCTAAAAGGGTTAGAAAAGCCTATGAGCATTTAATGCAGGGATACAAGCAGAACCCAACTGATATCATAAAGACCGCGATATTTCATGAGGAATGCAACCACATGATAATCGTGCGTGACATCGAAGTCTACAGCATGTGTGAGCATCATATGCTCCCATTCTTTGGCAAATGTCACATCGGTTACATCGCACAGGATAGAATCTACGGTGTAAGTAAACTCGCCAGGCTCGTTGACTGCTTCGCCCGCAGGCTTCAGGTACAGGAACGCCTTACTCAGCAGATTGCTGCCTGCCTTATGGAGCCTATCGAGGCAGAAGGTGTAGGTGTTGTGATTGAAGCACAGCACCTCTGTATGATGATGAGGGGAGTGTCAAAGCAGAACTCAAAGATGATCACCTCGGCGATGCTTGGCAGTTTCCGCAGGGAAAACGCAACCAGAAATGAGTTTCTAAGGCTTATCGGGATGGAGAGATGTTAAAGAAAGATTTTCCTCGAATACCCGCAGAAACGGACAAACAAAAATACATGTGAACAGTGCGGAAATAATCCGGAATCTGAATAAGCAGCGGAGAGGATGTGTAAAAATCAACCCGCGATAAGCAGAAGAGATGCAGTGAGAAGAATCAGACATCCACAGATATCGGCAGTTTCTGAAGAACGTCACCCAGAAGTCTTTTATTTAGAGTCTTGAGCCAGTGTGCCATGTCCTCAGTCGATTCAATTGCATCGATGTGAGAAGTGCTCTCTGCTGCCTCGGCAAAGCTTATGTTGGCAATTATTTCCTTAATCAGAGGAATATTTCTGGGAATGACGCTGAACCGGCGCAGACCAAGTCCCACAAGTAAAACGGTATGTATGGGGTTTCCAGCCATCTCTCCGCAAATCGATAGCGACATTCCATTGTCGTTTGCACATCTGATGGCATTACGGATTATTCTCAGAAAAGCTGGTTCGATCGGGTTATAGAGGTAGTTGACTTTTGCATTATTTCGATCGGCTGCGCTGAGATACTGGATCAGATCGTTAGTGCCAATCGATGCAAAATCAATCTCTTTCATAAAGGTGTTCATCTCCAGTATTGCCAGAGGGACTTCGAAAAGCACTCCACATAATGGCATCCTGACTCCCACCTTGTGAGCAGTCTGGCTGATTATTGCTTTGGCCTCGAGCCATTCCTGAAGCGTTGTGACCATCGGAACCATGATTGAATAATCATAACCTTCACCAGCACGCATAATCGCAGCTACCTGTGTTTCAAACAGGTCTTTCCGTTCAAGGAAGATTCTTATGGCTCTCCAACCCATAAAAGGGTTGAACTCCAGAGGCATGTCAAAGAACTGGGGAACCTTGTCTCCCCCGATATCCATCAGACGGATAACACAATGCTTATTTCCGGCCTTCTCCAGTATGGTTCTGTAATAATTATACTGAACAGCCTCAGATGGCATCTCTTTACGGTTGGATAGAAGATACTCTGTACGCACCAACCCGATTCCATCAGCACCATGCCCCTGAGCATCATCGATATCATCAGGAAGAGAGATATTGGCCAGTACATCAATCTTCACACCGTCAGTTGTGTAAACCGGTCTCTTCCACTTGCTCTTTAATATGCTCAGAGCTGTTTCATCAAAAGCCTGTTTCTTGTAACGAGCGATTACAGCGGATAAAGGACGAACGTATACTGTGCCCTTCTCAGCATCAACTAACACCTGATCCCCCGGACGAATGTTCTCAGAGAGATTTCTGATACCGGATACTACCGGAATGTTGTACGAGCGGGCAAGAATAGCGGCATGTGATGTTTTTCCGCCACTGACAGTTACAACAGCCTGTATCTTTGATTTATCGTAGGCCAATATATCGTTTGGAGTGAAAGTCCTGAGTACAACCAGAACCACTGGTTCCATAAAAGATTTGGCACGCCCGTTTTCCTGATAAAGATATGAGATCAGTTTTTCACAGACCTCAATCATATCAGAGCTGCGCTCTTTAAAATATGTCGTGCCTGCCGATTCGAATCTTTTAATAAAATCGTTTGATACCAGGCGAATAGATGTTTCCAGGTCATAGAGTTTGGTTGAGATAGTCTCAACTACCTGCCCGATAAAAGCTGGATCATCAAGAATATGTTCATAGATATTGAGAATCGAAACATCCACTGTGGAAGAGCCGCCCAGGTCGGAAATATACTGGCGATAATCTTTTCTGGCCTGTTCTCTGATCTCATTAAACCTCATTATCTCATCGCCGACATCCTGACGGGAAATCGACACTGTTGTTGTCTGCTGAACCGCCCTTCCCACAAAGTAGGCAGCCCCCATTCCCCACCCTGAGACCACAGGAATCCCGCTCAGTTTTGATTCTCGTTTCATAAGAGAGGTACTTTCCAGATATTATGCGTGTACTCCATCACCGCTCTGTCACTGGAGAAATAGCCAACCCTGGCTATATTCATGAGACATTTTCTGAACCACTCGAGAGTATTGGTGTACTCTTTATCGATCTCAAACTGTTTCTTCACATAATCATCAAAGTCAGTGAGAACGAAATAGCGGTCGGAATCACGCAGAGAAGAGAGCAGAGGATAAATAGCGGACCCATCAGGAATATTTGGCAGAAGCCCTTCTATCAGACCAAAAATGTTCTTCAACCTTTCATCAGAGCATAGAAGATCGTATGGACGGTAGTCATGCATATTGCAGATTTCATCGGCACATTTACCGAACATGAAAATATTTTCAGCACCAACTTTCTCCAGCAGCTCCAGATTGGTGCCGGACTTGCTTGCAATTGTCAACGCGCCATTAAATGCATACTTCATATTAAAGGTGCCGGCAGCCTCAAAAGATGCTGTTGAGAGCTGCTCAGAGAGATCTGCAGCCGGAACCATGGCTTCAGCCCAGCTCACCCCGAAATTGGGTACGAAAACAACTTTTATGAACTCACTGGCATCGCTGTCAGTATTAATCAGATCAGCAGTAACATTTATGAGGTGGATAATCTGTTTTGCAAGGAAGTCGGATGGAGAGGCTTTCCCCGAAAAAATGTGGGCCCGTCTGCATTCCGGCTTCTCCCCTGCCTTCAGACGCTCGTAGCGATGGAGAATATTGAGGATATGGAGAACCTGTCTCTTGTAAGTGTGAATTTTCCCGCTTTGAATATCAAACAAAAATGAATTGTCGATATTAATGCTGGTCTGTTTCTCAATTGCTGTTGCCAGTCTGGCTTTGGCTTGAGCCTTGATTGATGCAAGCTCTTTAAGGAATTCGGTATCAACCACATAGCTCTCAAGATTTAATAGTTCCAGCGGATCCTTAATCCACCTTTCACCGATAGCGGAAGTGATCAAATTTGACAGTTCAGAATTGGTACACACAAGCCATCTGCGGTGTGCAATGCCCGTAGTAGCATTTATAAACTTTTCAGGATTACATTTCACGTATGACGGGAAAAGTTTTTTCTTTACGATTTCGGATTGTTCGCGAGAAACACCGTTTACCGAAAAAGATCCCACCACAGCCACGTTCGCCAGTTTTATTCTTTTTACCTCTCCCTCTTCGATAAGAGACAAATCGCGGATAAAATCGGGTTCAGAGCTGATTGTACTGCGGATCTCCTCAAGGTGTATCTGGTTGAGATCAAAAATTATCTGCATGTGACGAGGGAGCACCTGAGCGACTTTATAGACCGGCCATGCTTCCAGATTATCTTTCAATACAGCGTTTGATGTATAAGCAAAAACGTTTCTTGTGATATTCCAGGCCTTATCCCAGGGCACATTTTCAATATCAACCAGTATCCTCATCATCTCCGGGATTGCCAGCGCACATCTGCTGCCATTTAACTGAATAATGACTTTTTTATCGAGATCGAGGATATCATTTTGGCAACTCTTATGGCGACGAATAATATCCTGAAGTGCTGCACTCACAAAAAAGAACTGCTGTTTCATACGCAATTCAGTAGCTCTTCGAATATCCTCCTCAGGGAACAGTACTTTAGTAATGCGTCCGAGCTGCGATTTCTCCTCACATGCGCGGACATAATCATTGTGGTTGGCATAGTCAGGAAGGAACTCTTCTGAAGCACGGGCAGACCAGAGGCGAAGGGTATTCACTACATCATTACGGTAACCGGAAATCGGCACATCATAAGGAATCGCGTGAACCAGTTCTGAGTTTTTCCATTCGTAAGGGCCTAAAGATACACCTGAATCGATGGGGTGACACTCACCAGCGAAACCCACATTACAGGAGTATTCCGGTCTGACAATCTCCCAGGGGTGTCCTCTGTGGAGCCAATCGTAGGGACGCTCCACCTGCACACCATTTTTTATATCCTGCTGGAACTGTGCATAATCGTACCTCAATCCATATCCCATGGCAGGGATTCCAAGCGTTGCCAGAGATTCCAGGAAACAAACTGCGGTTTTTCCTTTTCCTGAATTTCCCAGTTCAAAATCGTCTTCCTGCTCATAGATATCCTGAAGAGTTATGCCAAGAGACCGGACAGCAGCATTCATCGGCTGTTCAATACCCAGATTCAGCATGTTCTGGCGGAGACTTTTTCCGAAAACGTACTCCATTGACAGATAAAAAACGCGACGGACATTTTTTTCGAAGTAGGTTTTCTGTGTTCTAATCCAGCTATCAACCAGTTCGCTTCTGACCGCATAAGCCAGAGCCATATATTTATCGTGAGAGGTAGCTGTAGAATCATCCTTTGCAAGGAAATACCGGAGATAGCGGTAAAATGATTCTTTAAGATCATTACTTTCCATAGGTCTCCTGAAAAACCCCGCTTTCCGGCGAGACATATTGACAATCGATAGCTGCATACTTTCCAGAATCAGATTCGAGCGAGTTAGAATTAGTTTCCGGACCCAACCTTTTTACCGGAAACAAATCACACTCTGAAGTGTAATTATACATCTTTAACACAATTAATTGTATAAAAAAGACTTCGGCACAGTTTAGGAGTGCCCGGCAGCATGCAAAGCTGAGGTCTAGACTTTGAAAATTATATAATGCTAAGCCGTTTGTCAATATGAACAGACCTCTCCCAGATAGTTTTCTTGTTTCTTCCGTCAGAAATAATTATATTAAAAAGCCAATTTGAAATGATTGTCTGGAGGGGTGGCCGAGCTGGCTTAAGGCACAGGTTTGCTAAACCTGCGTAGGGGT
>JAAYIG010000144.1 GCA_012523595.1 Fibrobacter sp. | reverse complement strand
GAACATGGTGGAATTCAAAAATACCTGCACAATATTGTAAAGTATACCTATTCCTGTGATGACCTTGTCATTGCGGGCTGCAGTTCTCCACTTCGGAATCCTGATGATTCTCTTTCCTGTAAAGTCTTATACATATCAACATTTCTCTCTCCTCTGAACAAGAAATTTTCTCTTATACCTCTGTTCATTAAACTGGCCCTTGTCCTCATGAAAAAAAAGGGGAATCTTAGTATTGAAGCCGGTAATATCTATGCTGCTTTCGTTCCCTTTCTTTTATCTTTTTCAAAGCCCCTCAGATACTCGGTATACTGCTATGGAAAAGAACTATTTCCCCTGGGGAAAGTCGGTTTTCGGCAGATTCTTTTCCGTAAAATTCTCAATAGGGCTGAAAAAATTTTTTATCTCAGTGGCTGTACCCTTTCTATACTCCGAAAATCAGGAATATCCGGCAGTTTTATTCATGTGCCGCCAAAAATCAAACTGCCTGCAGACTATAACCGGCATTGTAAAACACTTTCAGCATCGGTTATTAATTTACTCACTGTCGGGAGGCTGGTTCCCCATAAGGGACATACTGTTCTGATAAGAGCAACTGAGATACTTCCAGAAAACCTGAAATGGCATCTTACAATTGCCGGATCGGGTCCAATGTACAAACATCTGAAGTCCCTGATCATCAGTAAAAATCTCCAGAACCGTATTTCCATCAGAAACGATCTTACCGATATGCAACTGGCCGATCTGTACTCCTCTTCTGACATCTTTATATTTCCATCACTTGAAACCAGTGATGGTGTAGAGGGGTTTGGTATCGTCCTTCTGGAAGCTATGTCATATAATTTGCCCATCATTGCCTCACAGACAGGTGCAATTCCCGAAGTATTGTCTGATGGTGAGTGCGGGATTCTGGTAAGTCCCGATAATCCCGGTGAAATATGTGATGCAGTTGTAAACCTTTTTAAGAATGCTTCACTTCGGGAAAAGCTTGTAAGAAATGCGGCATTACGTCTGGAAAAACACTATGCCTGGAAATAAAAAGCAGAAGAGAATTTTGTTTCTTAATCATTGGGCCCGGATGCTTGGCGGTGCGGAACTGTCTCTTATTGACATACTACAGGAAATGGTGTCCAGGGCAGATGTGTTCCTGATCAGTTCTGAGGATGGCCCGCTGATAGAGCGCTGTTCCGGAATGGGTGTCTCATGCAGGGTTATTCCATGTAAAGGAAATGTAGGTGAAATCAGAAGAAAAGGTCTCCTTAAAACAGCTCTGAGACAGTGGAAGGAGATTTTCCGGTTTATTGTTTATGTTTTGCGGCTCCGGCGGGAAATTGAGAAAATCAACCCGGATCTTATCCATGCAAATGTGCCAAAATCTCACATTGCCCTGTTTATAATCGCCGCACTGGGATACAGAAAACCAACAATTTACCATATAAGAGAGATATTTGACCGCGGCTCTCTGCCCGGCCACATTTACAGTGTTCTTTTCCCACGAAAGAATGCTGCAGCGATAGCGATTTCAGGTGCTGTAAAAGACTCTCTTCCAGGACGTGTTTCTGAAAAATCTGTCTTGATTTATAATGGAATTCAGATTTACCCGGCCAGAATTCCAGTAAAGGGTCCTCCAAGGTTTTTGTATCTGGGCAGAATCGTTCCATGGAAAGGTTGTCACCTGCTTATTGATGCATTTTCAATTGTATTTGACAAATACCGTTCTGATGCCGGAACTCTCAGTATTGTCGGAAGTACCCTTTATTGGAAAGAAGGCTACAGGGATCAGCTCAATATGCAGATTGAATCAAAAGGATTAAGTGATGTTGTAAAAATGATGCCGCATACAAACAGGCCGCAGGATGTGCTTGTAAACCATGATGTCCTCTGTATGGCATCTGATCGTGAACCTTTCGGGCGTGCAGCCGCTGAAGCACAGAGTGCTTTCCTGCCGGTGATTGGATTTATCAGCGGCGGGCTTCCTGAAATAATTGAGAACGGTAAAAGTGGAATTCTTGTGGAAAACGGTAATATTGATGCTCTTGCCGATGCGATGGAGCAGTT
>JAAYIG010000143.1 GCA_012523595.1 Fibrobacter sp. | reverse complement strand
CCCTGACCGGTGGATTCCCAGGAAGACAGATCTGCATCCCATCTGTAAATCGATGCTTTACTGGTTAAGTCTGATGACCCGGTGAATATTGTAAGGGTGATGGATACGGAATCTGCGGCTGATGAACTGTTCCAGGCTGCCGGGTAGTCGACCAGGAAAAGGGATGAAAGTGGTTTTAACGAGTTGGTTCTGGCCGAATCGATCAATTCCTGATCTTCAATTTTTGAAATATCCAGAGGACACCGCAGATCCTTTTTTGTGTAAAGGAGCACAGAAGCCTTATTATTCTTGTCGTTGGTATCAGCAGGAATAACCTGACTGCTTCCGGCAATGTAAGTAACATCGCAATACTGAAAAGAAACGGCAAAATCACTTTTAAGTGAAGGGTGTCCGTTTGTGACAAGTACGATTATTTCATCTGTACTCTTCCAGCCTGGAACAGAAATAGTACCATTTCCACAGGAATCAAGCTGTAAAGGTACCACAGAATCACCTGTACTTTTTCTGATTATCATGTTAGCATCCCAGGTTCTGCCAAGATCAGAGTAGTATTTCTGCTCTACACTTCTTAGAGTGATAAACAGTGTGTCATTATGATCATTCCTGGATGTGAAATGGAATCGGGCCATCCCGTAAGGATTTACAGTTTTTTGCATGTTTCCGGCAGAGCTGTTTGTCTCCTGATAACTCCATTGGAGGTAAAGTATTGCATCATTGAGGAATCTGCCTGTATCTGCGCGTGTTCCTGAGAAAAAAGAACTGGTATGGAAATCACCCAGCAGGTCAACCCATTGTTTCCCCATGGAGAGGGCGGTCAGGCGCAGGTTTTCATGAAATGGAGTTTTCTTCAGGTAATTATTTTCAAAAACATTTCTTAAAAAGTCAATTCCGGGAGTATTACCTGCAAATTTATACAGGTAAAGTATCAGAAGTGAATTGGTATATATCACATTATTTTGTATCTGGTTGAGAAATGACATGCCGGGATTGAGAAAATAGCTGTCTGTATACTGCAGGTAATCATCGATGTAATCGAAGATGGTTTCCTCCATCATTACAGCCGATCCCTCTATCCAGGTCAGGGGATAATCATCAAGGTAAATGCCGTTTTGAACATTCCAGGTCATGGCATACTGTACAGCATGAAAAAGTTCATGAGCACAGGTAACCCTTATTCCGTCTTCCGGATGTTTATCATAGCCCATTGATCTCCATTCACTGCCGGACCAGTCGTTTCTCAGTGTCAGGTAACTTGGATAGCCTTTTTTCCTGTCGCCGGGATCATCAACCCATGTCAGTCCATAGTAGGAGGGTGCCTGATTTTCCACTACAACTTTGTATTTATCGGAGGGATGGGCCGGGTCACGTAAAGCAATGGGCGGCTGGAACCCAAAGCGGTTGACCATCGCGGACCAGCAACTGTCCAGTGCCCAGGCGACCTCATCGATATAATCAGGTATACCGTTGCTTTGCTCTGTTTTTTTGGACCAGTTTTCACTTCTGAAACCGTAAAGATCTATGGGGTTTACACTGTCAGGACCGGACGTGGTAAAGTAAATCTCAAAATTACCACCTGGAGAGTTATAGACAGAAAAGGAATCCGGAATCCGTGAAGCCTGCTTATAGAGTGCTTTAAACTCAGAAGAGAGATTGTTCCATTCTCTTGCAAGTCTCAGGAAATCGCTTTCCTGGGGGAGTTGGTCGGGATTAATGCGGGGAAATCCTGCGGATCGCACCGATCTCCTGATCCTGCTCTCAAGAAAAGGGCGTAACCGGTTTTCGAGTGCCCGGGTCTTATCACCGGAAAGATATAGCTGATCGGTTTTTGAAAGAGATAAAGGTGTATTGCGTGTCTTGCTTTCTGCTTCAAAGATCAATAAAGAAAACAGAAACAGAAGTAGTGCGGAGGAGTTCCGGCAAACATTTGTGTGTGAGTTTTCTGAATTGAACATTTTGCAACATTTGGCTCAGGGCAGATGATTTGTTTTCTAAAAATACACTCTGGCAGGATAAGGGGATAAGAGCATAAAAAGAAACGGGTATTCTGCAGAATACCCGTTTTCTTATATTGAAACTAATTTTACCCTTTACTCTTCTGTTCTCTCGAATGCGGGGAAGCTGAGAGAACAGGCACACAAGGGAGGTGCTTAGAGCTTCTGGGTTGTTACATTTATGATATCGGTAACTTTTAAGGGGCACTTTAGCTTTTTTCTGCTTTTTCCCCGGCAAAAATCATAAATCCCTGAAAAACAAGGAATTAAGGATTTACGGCGGATTCGAATTCCTCTGAAATCGACTCCAGAGATGAAAAATCAGGTCTGTATGCCTGATAAACCTTTATGGCATCTCCGACCAGATCGCATTCTTTTGCGGCATCGAGCAGATTAAGGTAAGTATCGGGATCTGAAGGGTTGAGTTTAATTGATTCCAGGAACAGTGTGAAAGCATCCTGGTATCTCTTCTGGTAATAAGAGATTATTCCCAGCCCGCAGAATGCCTTTGCGCTTGGTCCCTCAACATCGTTGGCACGAAGGAATAACTCCATGGCTTTAAAAAGATTACCTGCCTCAAGTTCCTTCTCAGCTTCTTCGATAAGAGGGCTGTAAAACCCTATTGAAAGAGCACGCTTGCTGGTGTAGATATCCTGGCCCTGTTGGACTATACTGTCCCGTATGATCCGGATTTCCCCAAGATCAGGGTTTACCTGCAGTGCTTTTTCAAAATAGGGGAGAGCTTCTTCAACTTTTCGCAGTTTCAGTGAGGCATCGAACAGATTAATCAGAGCATCGCAATAGATCGGGTTAATCGATACTGATTTCTTGAACATCGCAAAAGCATCAAGCCAGTACTTTTGTGCCCATGAGATAATTCCGAAGCTGTTGAACGCGCGCCAGTTTTCTGGATCCTGCTCTACAACAAAAACCAGGATACGTGCTGCTTCCGGAAGATTACCCTTAGTAATAGCATCTTCAGCCCGAATGTTTTCTTCAACGAATTTTTCTTCGGTAATTTGCTGTCCGGAACTCATCCACTTCTCCTTCCTTTACCTCAGGTCTCTTTCTATATTTATTTTTTACCTGATTTTTATACCTGTCCCAGTCCAGCCTTTGCTGCATCATTACCGAAGGTATCCTGTGCACAGGTGAAGGAAAACACTCGGCACGATGCTGAAACCGGTAGTATTATAAAGAAATATATATTTGTCGCTTTCGTAATAGAAAGTAGCTCAGGTTAAGGAGAATCGGAACAGATGGCTTTCAGTCAACATCCTGCGTACCATAACCCTAAACCCATTACTGCAACAATGATCTCAGTTTTTCTTCTTGCCGTTTTAATCTTTCCCTTTTCCAAAGTTCAGGCAGCAGATGACCTGCAGGTCAGAGTGGTTTCTTCCAGGCAATTTTTCACTCCCGGAGACACGGTAATACTGGGCCTCCAGGTCAAAATTCCAGCAAAATTTCACCTTTATGGGAATCCGTTGGGGCCTGGAATAGGTAAACCTCTGGAAATCGGTGTTGAAGGGGGAGAGGGGATCAACTGGCTGGATGTAAAGAAGATGAGTCCCCGCAAATTCAAACCATCTGTCGGCGATTGGGTCTGGGCATACGAAAACGAAACATTCTTTTTTATCAGAGGCATCATTCCACCGGGCTGGAGCGGGAAAACAGACGGCTCTATTCGAATTGACGGACTGATATGCCACAATTCCTGTATCCCTGTTATAAAAAAAGTTCCCTTTACAATAAATGCAGGTAAATCCCCCTCTGCGGACAACGGAATTTTCGTGGGCGAACCGCTGTTTTCTATAGCTTTGGACCGTGCAAGCGAATCTATCATGATTCAAAAAGCCGCTCAATTAGCCCGGTTGTCCTCCCTGACCGCACTTCCTGTTATTAATATGCAGGAAAAAGCTCCTGAAGAACACAAAAAGACTCAGGAGTGGGACTACAGCCCTGTTGAGAAAAAAATCAATTTTAATTTGTGGTTGGCCCTGCTGTTTGGATTTACAGCAGGCATGATAATGAATGTGATGCCCTGTGTGCTTCCGGTTCTGGGGATAAAAATCCTCTCTTTCTCTCAGGCAAGAGAAAGTTCCAGATCATTGGCGCTCAGGCGCAGTATGTCATTTTCCGGTGGTATGCTTTCGGTTTTTATGGTACTTGCGGCCCTTGCATCATTTGCCAGGTTTTCCTGGGGGGGGCAGTTCCAGAATCCCAAAATCCTGGTAGGTATTATTGCACTTATCGTGGTGTTTGCACTGGGGATGTTTGATGTATTTACGATTATACTACCCGGTTCCATTTCAAACATGGAAAAGAAGGGCGGTTCCGGGCTGCTTGGAGACTACATCAAAGGGATGTTTGCGACTATTTTGGCAACCCCTTGCAGTGGTCCTCTTCTTGGAGCGACCCTGGCCTGGACTCTTACCCAATCAACCCAGGTCGTTTTCACGGTTTTTGCCTCGATCGGTATTGGGATGGCCTTTCCCTATGTTCTGTTTGCCTCCAGCAACAGTCTTTCCAGGCTTGTCCCCAAACCCGGAATATGGATGAAGGATTTTAAATATCTGATGGGGTTTGTTTTAATCGGAATGGCTGTTTACCTGATGAAAGGCCTTCCTCAGGACATGATAATAAGCACTATCGGGCTGTGTGTTTCCCTTGCGTTTGCGGTGATAGTTTACACCAGATTCGCTCCCTGGGGGGCTGGTATCAGGCGTAAGGCAACTATGATTATAATCTCCATGGTAATCGCGGGAGCGGCTCTCTACCTGAACTTTGGTGTCTTCTATAAAAAGCATTCATTATCAGTTGTTGAATCAGTAGTTTCAAAGGGCGAATGGTTCGATTTTTCCCCCCCATTGCTCCGTGATGCCCACACCACCGGGCGCCATGTGATTGTTGATTTTACCGCTTCCTGGTGCATGAATTGTCAATACAATAAAATAGCGGTACTTAATTCCCCGGATATAAAGGAATTGCTCAAGGCGAAAAATGTCCTTCTAATCAAGGCTGATCTTACAAGGCCTGATCCTGTTATAGAATCACTCCTTCATCATCTTGGCTCCCGCAGTGTTCCTTTCCTGGCCGTTTTTCCGGGTGATAACCCCTACGAACCGATTGTTATGCGTGATGTGTTGAAAAAGAGTGATCTCAGAGAGGTATTGAAGGGTTTGGTCGACCGCTGAGCCTGATTTTTAAAAACTGATATTTCTTTTGGTTGTTCACGATGATGGTAATTTCTATTTTTCGGAAACAGCATTTATCAATACAGCGTGTAATTCCAGTTGAACTTTAGAAAGAGAGACATTCATGGGTAAGAATGTAGTACAGAAAATTCTTGATGCACATATAATAGAGGGTAAAGCTGAAGCCGGGCAGGAAGCAGGTATCCGGATCGATCAGACTTTGACACAGGATGCTACCGGTACCATGGCTTACCTCCAGTTTGAAGCGCTTGGTTTTGACAAAGTCAAAACTGAGCTTTCTGTTTCCTACGTTGATCATAATACGATCCAGGATGGATTTGAAAACGCCGATGACCACAAATATCTGGAAACAGTGGCAGCAAAATTCGGGATCAGATTCTCCAAACCCGGAAACGGTATCTGTCATCAGGTGCATCTGGAAAGATTTGGCTGTCCGGGAAAGACACTGCTTGGAAGTGATTCTCATACACCAACCGGTGGCGGTTTAGGGATGATAGCCATCGGGGCCGGTGGACTCGATGTGGCAGTGGCTATGGGTGGAGGGCCCTTCTATTTGACATACCCCAGAGTTGTGAAAGTGGAACTGACAGGGAAGTTAAGGCCCTGGGTTGCAGCTAAGGACATAATCCTTAAGGTTCTGGAGATTCTGACCACAAAAGGGAATGTCGGTACCATCATTGAATACGGTGGCCCTGCAGTTGCGACTCTCAGTGTGCCTCAGCGCTCTACAATTACAAATATGGGAGCAGAACTGGGGGTTACTACTTCTGTTTTTCCCTCAGATGAGGTCACCCGTAAATTTCTCAGAGCACAGGGGAGGGAGGAGTGCTTTGTGCCTCTTTCTGCTGATACTGATGCCACTTACGATAAAGTCATCAGTATCAATCTTTCAGAGCTGGAACCATTGGCCGCCTGTCCACATTCTCCGGGAAATATCAAGCGTCTCGCTGACCTTGACGGTATAGCAGTGGACCAGGTGCTTGTAGGTTCATGCACCAATTCCTCTTATCGTGACATAATGCTTGTAGCATCATTGCTGAAAGGAAAGAAAGTCGTTGACGGATTGACAATGGGGCTTGCGTGCGGTTCGCGTCAGGTGCTTCAGATGCTTGCCCGCAATGGTGCGCTGGCCGATATTATCTCCTCAGGAGCGAGGATCCTTGAGAGTGCGTGCGGCTTCTGTATCGGAAACTCCATGGCACCCAGGACAGGTGGTGTGTCGGTACGCACCTCAAACCGCAATTTTTACGGCCGCAGCGGTACACCGAGTGCTGATGTGTACTTGACATCACCCGAATCCGCTGTAGCTGCTGCCCTTACAAGCAAGCTTACCGATCCCAGAAGTGTATTTACAGATGATCAATATCCCGACATTCCTGAGCCGGAATATTTCGATACTGATGACAGTATGGTGCTCAATCCGTCTGATGACCCGTCGAAGGTGGAGATTTTCCGTGGTCCCAATATAGGCGCGCCGCCTGCAAGCGATCCCTGCCCGGAATCCATACGGGGAACAGTGACAATCAAGGTAGGGGATAAGATCACTACAGATCATATAATGCCTGCCGGAAGCAGATTGAAATACCGCTCAAATATACCAAAATATTCAGAATTCGTATTTGAGAGGGAAGATCCTGAGTTTTCCGGGACTGCTCTTGAGAACAAGAAAAAGGGCATCCACAATCTGATAGTAGCAGGTGAGTCCTATGGTCAGGGATCATCCCGTGAGCACGCTGCAATTTGCCCGATGTATCTTGGTGTAAAGATGGTTCTGGCAAAATCGATTGAGCGTATTCACAGAGCAAACTTGATCAATTTCGGCATCATTCCCGCCATCTTTATCAATCCTGATGATTACGGGCTTCTTGAAAAGGGACAGAGTGTCCAGATAAAAGGTGTCAGAGAGGCTCTCTCAGGAAACGGTATGTTGACTCTTGAAACTTCGGACGGAAAAACTGTCAAAGTATCGGTTGTTCTGACTGACCGTGAAAAAAAGATCCTCCTGGCAGGAGGACTCCTGAACGCCACAAAAACGGGAAATTGAGAGAAAATAAAGGGGGCTGTTGACGGGCTGCGTGCAGGTGTTGTAAAATCTCCGTAGTAGTTGATGACGGAGAGAATTCTTGATAATCAATAAACCCGACAGTCCCCGGAAGAATCCCGCTACAAGGATCCTGGTAATAGATGAGAAGGCTGCTGATGCCTCTCGTATCCGCTCTTTACTTTCAGAAAACGGGAGCGATCGCAGGTTCAGTGTAACTCGCTCCTGTACGCCATCCTTTATTAAACAGAAACTGGAACAGAAACAGTTCGATGTTATACTGTTGAGCCCGCCTTCAGACGGCCTGAAAAGAAACTCACTGCTGAAGATTTTAAAAACGGAAAATGCACCCCCTGTAATCGGACTGGTCGAATCCAGGGCAGATATCCCCTCTCTGGGTGTCCCCTGTATCCAGTGTCTTATCAAAGCGAGCCTCAGCAGTTCTCTCCTTATCAATGCGGTTTTCATGGCTGATGAGCAACGAAGCACATCCCGGGGCTTGCAGGAGAATATCAGGGAATTTCAGCACACAGAAGCTCGTTTTCTGAATGTAATCCTCAGTTCTAAAGATGGGGTAGTCATCATTGATAAGCGCAAGAAGATACTCTTTATCAATCCTGCCGCCCTGGAAATGCTGAGTATCGGAGAGGAGAAAACAGGAGTGTTCCCTTTTCCGGTGAGATCCGGAAATACATTTGAAATCAGGATTGACGGTAAGCGCGGCTCCGGCAGAGTACTGGAGGCAAGGACTGTAGAGACTATCTGGGATGGTGTGTCTGCCAAGCTGCTATCGCTTAGAGACATTACTGCTCGTAAATGTGCGGAGGATTCGTTACGTGCAAGTGAGGAGAGATATTCACTGGCGATCCGCGGGAGTAAAAACGGGGTATGGGACTGGAATCTGCTCACCGATGAGATCTATTTCTGCGATCAATGGAAATCGACTTTTGGATTCAGGAGCAACCAGATAGAGAACAGGATAGATGAATGGTTTTTGAGAATTCATGCATCCGATATAAAGAAAGTCAGGAAAAAACTCCAGGACCATCTCGATGGCAAGACACAATATTTCGAGAATGAACACAGAATACAGCATAAAAACGGCAGTTACAGATGGGTTCAGGTAAGGGGTACCGCCTTGCGGGACAAGTGGGGACGGCCGGTACGAATAGCTGGTTCTCTCACCGATATTACGGAAAGAAAACTCGCAGAGAAGCAGCTAAACAAGGCTCTCGATGATCTGCGTCTCGCGCTGGCTTCCGAGAAGGTGCTGATGGAGGAGCTTGACCGGAAAAACAAGCAACTGGTCGAGCTTTCAATCACCGACGGGCTGACAGGGCTTTACAATCATCGCTTTTTACAGGAACGCTTTGATTTCGAATTCAAACGGGTACACCGCTATGGCGGCGAGCTGTCCTGTATGCTTATCGATGTCGATCATTTCAAGATCATAAACGATACCTATGGACACCAGTTCGGGGATTTTGTCCTGCGGCAGCTTGCTACAATAATGAAAACAAAATCACGGGAAGTTGATATCTGTGGAAGATACGGGGGAGAGGAATTCCTGATTATCTCCAACCAGAAGGCAGAGAATGCCCTGATTTTTGCCAGTAAACTTCATTCTGCAATTGACAGCTATGTTTTTCAGAATGATAACCGCAATGTACATGTTACTGTGAGTATCGGGATCGCGGAGTACCGCAATGATATCAAAACAAAGCAGGAGTTGATAGAGAGGGCTGATACTGCTCTTTACCAGGCAAAAAAGGAGGGAAGAAACCTCATACGTGTCTGGAAGGATTTCGATTCACAGGAAGAGAAAACTATTGACAGAAGCGGAATTCAGGAACTGAAAAGCAAACTTCAGGAGATCTCACAGAAGGTTAGAAACACCTACATGGAATCTATCGATGAGCTGATCCGGGCTGTTGATGCCAAAGACCCGTTTGCAAGGGAGCATTCGAAGAAGGTGGCTGAGTACTCTGTGAAGATCGCCAGGTATCTGAATCTCCCGGAGCAGGAGATCGAGGTGATAAGAAACGCGGCTCTTCTGCATGATATCGGAAAAATAAGCATCAGGAATGAAACCCTGGTGAAAACGGAAGAGTTGACATCGAGAGAATATGAAATCCTCAAGAGACATCCGGATATTGCTGTAAACATGCTCAAGGATCTCAAGTTTCTGGAAAAGGAGATCCCTTACATCCTCCATCATCATGAGCGATACGATGGTTCCGGATATCCTCACGGGCTTCGCGGACGGGAGATCCCGGCCGGTGCGCGAATAATCGCAGTTGCCGATGCCTTCGATGCCATGATTTCGGGGAGAACATACAAAAAGAGGCTCCATTTCACTGAGACTGTAGAGGAGTTAAAGAGTGGGAGCGGAACTCAGTTTGCCCCTGAAATTGTAGAGGTGTTCTTGAAATTGATCAAAGCCGGAGAAATAGAATTAGGTAATCATAAAGAAAAAGGGAATATAACAATGGAAAAGGAATATGAAACTGATAATTCATGAGTTGGGAGAGATAACTGAGGTTATCATCGATGGCAATGTTCTTCAGGAGAATATCGCGGTTCTGAGAACCAGACTGCACGATCTTGTTGACAATGGTAAACACAAGCTTGTAATCAACCTGGTTGCTGTCAATTATCTCAGCAGCATGGGACTGGCGGTAATAGTGGATATAAAAAACAGAGTCTCTGAACTGAAAGGCGATCTTAAATTAGCGCTCGCGAACCACCTGATCAGTAATTTACTTGTAATTACAAATCTGCATAAGAAAATCGAAAGCTTCGATACCCTTGAAGAAGCAGTGAAATCGTTCTCTTGAGTAGTCGTGCTTTCCCCGTAATTTTCTCGATGTCATTTCGACAGTCTCGAGGAGAAATCTTTCTTGTACACTGAGGTGAAATAAGTGCTGCTCCCTGGATTAAAGCAGCGGCTTTATCTGTTCCTCGATCATCTCGACCTTCTGCCTTAAGTCCTGGTTCTCTTTCAGATTGGCTTCGATTTTCTTAAATGAATGTATGACTGTGGAGTAATCTCTTCCGCCGAAATCCAGACCTATGCTTCGCAGGGACTGTTTTGTCCACTTTTTGCAGAGATACATGGCAACAGACCTGGGAAGGCTGACGTCGCGCTTCCTTGTGTGTGCGGAAAGCTGATTGGGGCTTATACCGAATGCCTCAGCAGTTTTCTGCTGAATATATTTCACAGAAACTTTTTCACCTTTCCTTGAAATCGCATCTCCGCACAATTCTCTGGCCACATCCAGCGTGATATCTCTTCCTGTAAAGGATGAGGATGCGATCAGTTTGATGAGAGTGCCTTCAAGTTCTCTTATATTTGATGTGATGTGTCCGGCTATGAACTGAACGACCTCATCGGGAAGGCAAAGCCCATCGATTTCAGCTTTTTTTCTCAGGATCGCCATCCGGGTCTCGAGGTTTGGCGGCTGGATGTCGGTGATAAGTCCGCCCATAAACCTGTTGATGATATGATCCATCATATCGGGAATTTTATCTGGCTGGCGGTCTGAGGAGAGCACGATCTGTTTGTTTTCAAGAAGAAGTTTGTTAAAAATGCGGAAGAACTCCTTCTGGGTACCGGGCTTGCCGCTGAAAAACTGAATGTCATCGATCAGCAGAAGATCTACTTTGGCGAATTTACGGTAAAAAGAGGTAGAATCTTTTTTGTTGATAACATAGTTTATGTACTGATTTGTGAATTCTTCACTTGTAAGATATGTCACATTTTCCGCTGTTATCTCTGTTTGTGCGAAACTTCCAATAGCCTGAAGAAGATGAGTTTTGCCAAGTCCGGTTCCCCCGTAGATTACAAGGGGGTTAAATGATGTCTTACCGGGGGCTTCAGCTACGGCTAAGGCGGCTGCTGATGCCATCCGGTTGCTGTCACCAACAACGAATTTATCAAAGGTATAGTTCGGATGAAATTGTTCGCGCTTTTCTGCCGTATGGGGAATCTTGCGGCTCTGTGCCTCAACCAGTTCCTTTGATAGTGGCTGGACAATTTTCCAGTCTTTTTGAATGGGAACAAAGGAAAGTGAGGAAAACTGGATGTCAGCCTCGGTTAATACCTCTTTTATGAGTGAAGCGAAGTGTTCCTCGATAAAATCTGCGAAGAACTGGTTAGGGACCTGGATCTTTGCCTGACCATCGGAGGAAAGGAACAAATCGGTAGTTCTGAACCATGTTTCATAGCTTGCAGGACCTACCTTTTCCTGAATTTTCCGCAGGCAATCGGGCCAGGGAGAAGTTGTTGAAAATTCGTCAGATAGATTGTTTGCCAACATGTTATCAACATTTCCTTGACTTGACAATATATAACATGAAAATCATTGGGGTATCCATCACCGGCCTGGAAGCATGTTTTGTAGGTTGAAGCGCATAAGTGATTGATTTGCATGAAGTTAGAGACCCTTGACTTTTTCTGCGAATTGTATTAGTGGAAGATAATCCACTTTTTATTCACATGCTTTCCACTACTTATCAACATTGACTTATCCACATGCTGGTCTGATCAATGTCGCGCATTCAATATAAATATTACAGGTCGAAAATTCAAACTAAATATTTAAAAAAAAATCCGAATAAAAAAAGGCTCAGAAAACTCCACTGTTATGGATACTTTTCTTTGTGTTTTTTCTGCCTGAATTCTTGTAAAGGATAAAAAATGTGTAAAGGTTTTTTCCCGGGATGCCGAAATAATGAGTGTATAGTCCGGAACAGGATATTTTCAAGGAGGAAGTATGGCAATCCATGGAGTGAATCGACCACTGTCATCCCCTTTTTCTACTAATTCCCCCGATTATTCGCATTTAAAATCTGCCGAGGGAGGCAGATCCCGGAATCCGGTGCAGCAATCAAGGGTCAATACCAGGGCTGTGGCCGAATATTACTCTGCTGAAAAGTACGCTGTGGAGTATTTGTCAAAGGATGGCGACAAGGTGACTTTCAGCATGGAATCGATTCAATTCCAGAAAGCATACCTTGAGATTGCAGGGGAGAGGAATCCCGAAGAGATTAAAAAACTTATTGCCTATACAAAAGATCAATTCCAGATGATGCGCGAGAAGATGATAGAGCGTATTCTCGAGAGTCTTGGTGGTAAAAAGGCAGGAAAAGCAGAGAAAACTCAAGAAAGCAATGAAATAGAGGTTCCGGAGTACTGGAATGCTGAGAATACTTCACAGAGAATAGTTGATTTTGCCACTTCCTTCTTCGATTCTTTTCAGGGTGCAGGTATCGATTTCCTGAACACGATAAAAGCTGCAATTGAAAAGGGATTCAGCGAAGCGAGGGGTATTCTTGGTGCTGTACCTAAAAGTGTCTCTGATCTTACAGACCGTACTTATGAACTGGTGATGGAAAAACTCGATATATGGGCAGTGGAGAAGGGTATACTGACAACTGAGAATGGCGTGTCAGAAACTGTAGAAGCCTGATCTACCGGGGACGTATCGGGAGCTTAAGACCGGTTTCCTGAATCTCTGCAATCAGTTCCCGAAGCGTAGCCAGGTTTTTTCTGCTCTCAGCCAGAAAAGCTTCAAACTCTTTAAATTCTGGCTTTTCAAATCCTTTGACCAGCTTTCCGGCCTGGTTTGTAAGCGTGTCTATTTTATCTGCCATCCTGTTTGCCGTGGAGAGAATCTCTTCTACATCCTTAATCATAGCAGGGACATCTTGCGAGAGCTTTTTTGACATAGATGATGTTTTTTCAAGGATTTTCTGAAGAGAATCCAGTCCTTTTCCCAGATCAGAATCTATCTCTCCGGCAACATCAAGAACAGATCCGCTTATGGAATCAAATGATAGGGCAACACTCCTGAAACGGCTGATAAACGATGGAGTGCTGTCTGTGCCGTTCTTGAAATCACTGCTTAACCGTGAATAATCATCGATTGCTTCACATAGTAACTTGACTTTAGCAATGACCTCTGCAGGACCGAAAGGAATCTCTCCATGGAGGACTTCGCCTTTGTTAACAACTCCTTTTTCCGGATCGCCGGGATCAATCTCCAGGTATCTTTCTCCCATCACTCCCTTCACTGCAGCAGTGATTTTGTAATTCCTGTAGATCTGGATGGGCTTGAAGGTTTTTATCTCAACGAAAGCTTTCTGCCCCTGGTTATACACCTTGTACACAGCCCCGGCCTCCATCCCTTTCACTCTTACCGGGTCTTGTATATTGAGGAAGTTAAGGGTGCTGATGGGTGTGAAGGAAACGGTCCGGGTTTCAACAGTTTTTCCGGTATTCCATACAAAATAAGCGGCAGGGGAAAGCAGTAAAACTGCAAATACTGCCATGATGATATAACCAAGAAACCGATCACTCATGCTTCTAAAGATAGGTGATCTCTAATGGCTTAGCAAGCTCAGTAGCGCAGGGTATAGAGACTGAGCGAGTCTGAAGTATCACGGGAAACTACTTTGAAAGGAATAATTCCCACTGTTTTCCCTTCCTTCGTCTTGAGCACTACTTTCCACGAACCGGGCGGAGTATTTCTCTTATAGGTGAAACCACGATAACCCTGATCTCTTCCTCCAGTCAGCTTGTAGCCGATTTTTGTGGTTTCTTTCCATTTACCATTTGAGGGATCTTTATAATACCAGTGATGATAGATCTCCTTTTTCAGACGGGTTGGTGCGAACACTGAAGTGAAGCAGAAGACAGTATCACCTGGTGCATATTTGTAAACTTTCTCTCCTGATTTAAACGGCTCGTACCATCTGGGCTTTTCTATTTTGCAAATATACTCATTTCCGCTGCGATTTACGGACCTGAAAACAGCCATCTTTTTGAGTGAAAGGGGAACAGGTGGAATAACATTTAGAAAGTAAAAGAGAACAAGAATGGAGTAAACGGATATTACCGGTTTGAGGGAGATCTTCGACAGAGCGATCCGGGTCACTGTAAAGCAGAGGAGCAGTGCTGTGGTGATGGTCAGGAGGAAAATCCATGAATTCATAATACCTGTGAGTACGGGAATAAGGAAGTTAAGGATCATGACTGTACAGATGCTCCAGAATGTAAATGCGACCTGGGCATTGCTGTATTTTTTCTCCAGAAACTCATTGCAGACAAGAATTCCGGCCAGACAGAGAAGGAAAAGGAAAGTCAGAAGAGATGATGTGCTTTTGAAATAGTAAACTGTGCAGGCACTGAACATTCCTCCAAAGAAAAACTGGGCTGCCGAAGGGAGATATTTTGAAAAACGGAATGTCATTTTCCGGGATAGTAATATGACTATAATGGAAGAGAGGAAGAGGTAAGCGGAGAAGATTGAAAGATCAAGGACGCTGTCAATCCTTTTCAATGTCAGCGAATCCCAGGTACTTCCGCAAAGGAAACATACTGTTGGAAGCTGTGGTTTGAGCCTCGCGTAAAACAATTGGCTATATCCGGAACTCCCAATATGAAATTGGCTTGAATTCGTTGTATTTATTGTGTTTCTGCCCATATTTATACCATACGAAATTGTTCAGGAATTTGCGCAGGAATATCTACATCTCCAACAGT
>JAAYIG010000142.1 GCA_012523595.1 Fibrobacter sp. | reverse complement strand
GTTCATACTCCTGAAGGCACTGTCCTGGAAAACCCTTATGAAGATCCGGAGCTCAAATTCGGTGGGGACAAAGCCCTCATTTTCAAAGGCGATTTCGAACAGGGAAGAGATATTTACTATAAAGTTAAGGAAGCCGGTTACCAGGTTTTTTCATACTGGTTCTACAATGGCTTGACTGAGTTTTCAGTATCTTATACCAGCACTGGCAGAGCAAATATACAGGAAAATATACTGAAAAAGGAGAACTGGTTTGTCCTTGAAACTAATGGGAATAAAGGGACCTATGAATTTCGTGATACTGTAATCATTAACATCGAATCCCACGACAATGAACAGACAGTTACCAGCCAGAGTACCACAGTCAGTGGAACCATAAGCAACCCCTATGTGGACAGACCAATTAGCGACATGCTGGTAACCTGTACAAACGGATTAGAGAAACGGGAAGTACATGCGACCATCAAAAACGATTCTAATTTCACCTTTGATATTGACCTTTTCGATGGAATTAATGCTTTACCTATCACACTTAAGTGGCTGACAGAAAAAGGCAAAGAAGAGTATGTCACCAAATACAAAATAAGGACAAAAGGAAAGAAAGTCGATGGATTTATTCTGAACTGTGAACCTCAATGGACCGGAGTGCTCAATTTCACCCGCACAACCACCACAATAACCAGCGGATCTGACACATCTGTATGCGTTTCCACAGCCGAAATCAATGCGAATATCAATATAGATTTCGGCGGTTCCAAACTCTGGTATATCAAACAGTCACATGAGAATGCAGTAACATGCTCTGAGTTCGACAACTGCTACCTTTTCAGTGGCAAGAACAACGGTGCTGTTTCAGTTTCGGTAAGCGATGAATGCAAGAGTCGTGACTGTGAAGGAGAATTACCGCTTATCACCATGTCGAAATCCCAGGGAAAGGCAAACTTACCTGAATATTTTGTCAGTATCGGGGTATCTTTATCACCCTGGAAAGAGGGAGATAACTCAACAGACCGCAGGTATCATCTTAAGATACACGCAGGATCACCCATTTCGATTCACACAGATCCCGATTGGCCTACGGGTAAAGCTGAAAGTTATGACTGTTTAACCGAAGAGTGGAATGAAAGTAGTTTTAAGATCGACACCTATATAGATCTGGATGATCCGGATATTCTGAGTTTCCCCAATGCATCGGAGTTGGAAGAGTTTACAGATCTCCCCTCATCGAGCAAGACTTGGAGTTTCACCAAAACAACAGTATCCGAGGACGGCCTGACGACAACCAAGTATAGTGCAACTTTGAGTGTGCAGCCGTAAGGGTCTTTGGGACGGACTGTTTTTTTGTTTTTATTTAGGGACGGACCATGTTTTTCAGGAGAGCATGGGACGGACTAATTTTTTCTTTTTTCCAAAGTAATATACTCCAGTATTAGTTCTTCACCACACAGAAGCAGGATTCCTGTTCTGATGTTTTTTATTATGACGGGATGGATAATCTTTTTATCTTTCAGCCAGGGACGGACCATCTTTTTCATTTGTGATTTTTCTTCGGCCTGGAATTTGCATCTTTTTACCTCCACCTTACATCCATCCCACCCTTTTGCCGGAGGAAAATATGCCTCGAATGGCCCGTATAGAATCTCCTGGTTCCCTTTTCCACATAATGGCGCACTCTATCGAGGGTAAAGAGCTCTTTG
>JAAYIG010000141.1 GCA_012523595.1 Fibrobacter sp. | reverse complement strand
GAATACCTCGATCTTCTCCTGATCCACTGGCCCAATAAATTTATCCCTATGAACGAAACTTTCAAAGCCTTCGAAAAACTGATTGAACAAAAACAAGTCCGGAGTATCGGGGTCAGTAATTTCACAATCCGCCACCTCGAGGATGCTTTCAAAGCTACAGGCCTGCCAATCTCTGTAAACCAGGTGGAGTTTCACCCCTTTTTTTACCAGTCCCGCCTCCTTCATTACTGCAAAGAACAACAGATTGTCCTCACAGCCTACTCCCCTCTTGGACACGGCAAAGTCTTCAAAAGCGAAACACTCAGAGAGATCGGAGAGAAAAAAAATACCGGCCCCGGACAGGTAGCACTCGCCTGGGCCCTGCAAAAAGGTACAGTTACTATCCCTAAGGCATCCACTGAGGAGCATATCAGTGCCAATCTGGAAGCACTCACTATCTCCCTTTCACCAGAAGAAATCGCTGTAATTGATAATCTCTCCGAGCAAAAAAGACTGATTGCGCCATCATGGTCGGAGTTTGACCTCTGACCACTGACCACTGATTTTGACCACTGATTAAGATGATTTAGAGAAATAAATACAGATTAAGACACGATCTTCTTTGTACTCACGGTGGTGCTTTCTATGGTAACCATTTTCCATGGTTATAATAGGCAAAGTCCACTTTGGCACCTCAGTTGCCTTAATACAGTTGATGCTTCCACCTTAATAAAGATTTCTCCTCGAAAACTTGTCGAAACAGCAAACTGGTGAATCTCATTACCCTTTTTGCGGAGGATTTATGAGTCCAGGCAGTAATCACGGTACAATTTTATGGAAATTTAACAATTGCGAAGGAAGTCTCCGTTCACGTATCCACACCGGTTTTCCAATACGCTCCATCTCCGATATATCCAATGCCTTTGACAGCACAGGAAAAACCTGGAATATCCATATCTCAGGAGGTGAACCGCTTCAATTTCCTAATTTTATTGAGATCTGCTTTATGCTCTCCAGATCCCATTTCATCGCACTCGATACCAGACTCTCTTCCCCAAACGCAAAACTCTTTGCAGAACACATTTCCCCGGACCGTATCAAAACTATAAGAGCAGTATTCCACTCCAGACTTGTGAAACAACCCGGAGAATTGAAACAGTTTACAGACACGGTCAAATATCTCCTGGATAGAAAATTCAATATTCATATCGAATATCTGATGTATCCTCCCATGGTACACAGAGTAATCCGTGATCTCATACTGTTTGACTCTCAGGGGATAAGCAAAGTAAATCTGAAAGTGTTCCGGGGGAAATTCCAGAACCGCCCCTACCCTGCATCGTACAGCATCGAAACAAGGAATCTTCTCAGAAGATACTCTGAGGATACCCGGGAGATAGATTTTCTGGGCAGGAAAAGGCATTTTCTGGGAAAGCGATGCAGTGCCGGGATGAATTATTTCCGGATGGACAGAGATGGGAACCTGCGACGATGCATGAATTCTAAAGTCTCTTACGGGAACCTTTTTGACAGGACCTATAGTATTGATTCAGAGCCGCGGCCTTGCCCCTTCTCCCAATGTCTCTGCCTGTCAGAGGGACTACGATGCGCAAGTGAAAATATCTGCTGCGATAGATCGCTGATTAAAGAAATCGCAAGAGAATACATGTACAGATTTATCACATACTGCAGTGCCATCGCTGAATTAAATCGTGCTCCGCGAAATGGTGCTCTAATATAGGGACGGTGTTTTCGTGGCCCAGGATAAGATTTTAAAACCAGAGGACGTAAAGAGAAACGCTTCGCGTTTTGAAGAACCAGGTACCAGTGGTGATTAAGGCAATACACTTCCTGTAAATGTGCATGTTTATCTTTTAAGACCTGTTTTTATCTTTGTGTCTTTCCTCTGCGCCCTTTGCGTTAACTTCCGGTCATGCTTTTGTCTCAATAGAGACGGTATGTTAAGTGACGTTGATAGCAGTAACAATTCTGATTAAATTGTCAGTTTCTAATATTCTGATTTGATTCCATGAAATGTTCTGTCTTCACGATTGAGTTATTTGGTCGGTACTATGTTTTTTCTAGAAATTATTGGCCGCGTTTCTTTTGCCCTGCCAAGATCCCATTTCCATATTCCATGTTCCTCTGCTGTCACCACCAAACCCAGTGGGTCAGTTGTCCATGCTGTGGTTGTTGGTATTCCCCCGTTCATGAGACGGCCAAGATAGAGCGGCTCACCAAAAAACAGAGGAGCATAGGGATCAACCGGGAGGGAAATAAAAACCGGCCGTTCTTCACTGACAGTCTCATCCCGAAAAACCAGCCAGGAACCATCTGGCGAGAATTCAAAGTGTGAATACTTTTTACATGAAATGGGTGGAATAAGGGAAAGTGTATCGGAAAGAATCGGGGTAAGCTGTTTTTTCTCGTCTGGAGTGTCCCAGCGGAGAAGGTAGAGAATGTG
>JAAYIG010000140.1 GCA_012523595.1 Fibrobacter sp. | reverse complement strand
GGCTAAAGTGGAGCCTGCAAAGGCTGCTCCGGCTAAAACTGAAGCTCCGAAAGCAGCACCGGCTAAGGTGGAGCCTGCAAAGGCTGCTCCGGCTAAAACGGAAGCTCCGAAAGCAGCACCGGCTAAGGTGGAGCCTGTAAAGGCTGCCCCGGCTAAAACTGAAGCTCCGAAAGCAGCACCGGCTAAGGTGGAGCCTGCAAAGGCTCCAGCTAAAACTGAAGCTCCGAAAGCAGCACCGGCTAAGGTAGAGCCTGCAAAGGCTGCCCCGGCTAAAACGGAAGCTCCGAAAGCAGCACCGGCTAAAGTAGAGCCTGTAAAGGCTGCCCCGGCTAAAACGGAAGCTCCGAAAGCAGCACCGGCTAAAACTGAAGCTCCGAAAGCAGCACCGGCTAAAACTGAAGCTCCGAAAGCAACACCGGCTAAGGTAGAGCCTGTAAAGGCTGCTCCGGCTAAAACGGATGCACCGAGCACTTCTCCGGTTAGAGTCGTACCAGCCAGGGCAGAAGGATCAGAAAAGGACTCTGTAAAAGCCGTACCGGTAAAAACTGAGCCTCCAAAAGCCACTCCAGCTAAAGAGGAACCCGCAAAGGCTGCCCCAGCTAAAACTGAAGCACCTAAAGCCGCACCGGTCAAGGCTGAGCCTGCCAAAGCTGATTCTGCCAAAGCAATCCCGGCTAAAAGTGAATCTGCTCCGGTCGAAAAAAAGACCGTAGAAATCGCATCGATTAAATCCGAAGAAGCAATAGAAAAGGCGGCTTTGGAAGAAGCAGATAAGTTAAATGCTCAGACTGCCAGACAGGATCTTAAAAATGAGGATTCAAAAACAAAAAAGGTTCATGCTGATCCTGCCAGAGAAAGATCAATGAGACGAAACGAAGCAAGATAAGGCATTTGTTATAGCTAAACAGGCGATGAGGGATCTCGACCTCATCGCCATCTCCCCGCCTCAGTAACAACATGATACTATCAAGTTCCACTCTCCATTTATTAAAGCATTACAGATAAGTTCAATAATTTTTGCAAAAGGACACGAAAAGAATCGGGAGTGGTATTTGCTTTGTAAATTGGAATAATCAACCTTAAACGGGATCATGATTTTTTCTAAAGGAAAAAAAAGTCTGGTGATCTACCCAAATCAGTATTCTGAGTCAGGGAAACCTTTACCGATCGGGTGATCAATTTACCATTAGTATAGTGTCTGAACAGTCCTTTCGCTATCACCAGCACATAGAATTTACTTACCAGGAGAAGAGATGAACTTGCGCAAAAGCTCTCCCCCTGCGGATAAATCACACGGAACTGCAAAGCATAGCCACTCAGAAACCCACAGCTTTTTTCAGGGGTTGTTGCGTTATGGGTTAGCTCTGGTCTCGATAGCTGCGGGTTTGTTGTTATATTTCATTTTAGAAGCTCCGTTTGGCTCAGAATTCCCAACGTATATCACTTTTTATCCTTTTGTGATGCTCACAGCACTGCTTAGTGGTTTTGGTCCGGGTGTGTTTGCTACAATCCTTACACTGATTGCTATTGATATCTGGATCTTTCGTCCTGCAGGTCAACTGACTTTGCATATCACATCCCCTGTCAATTTGGTGAGTTTTACTCTCTTTGCACTTATGGGTCTTTTTATAAGCCTGGTAGCTGAGATATACCGCCGAAACCGGACCAAAGCCGCAGCGTACGACCAGGAAGAAGCTTTACGCGAAACAAGGAAGGAAAAGGAGTTTTTCGCTGATCTTCTCTACAATGCCGAACAGCCCTTTGTCATGGGCTTTCTTGATGGCAGTATCACGAGATTTAACGGGGCATTTGAAGCACTTACAGGATATACAGCAGAGGAGTTGCAAAAGATCGATCGGTACACTGAACTAACGCCTCATGAGTGGCTGGATCAGGAGCATCGCAAGCTTGAAGAACTCAAGGCCACAGGTAAACCAGTACGCTTCGAGAAAGAGTACATTCGCAAGGATGGGTCACGGGTTCCCGTTGAACTTTTAACTCATATAGGCTATGAACCAGGCAATAGTCGGGCATATTACTATGCATTCATAACAGATCTCACAGAGCGAAAAAAGGTGGAAGTGAATATTCAAGAAACAAATGCACGTCTCCGGGAGCATGCCTCTGAAGTACAGGCTGCAAATGATGCCATGCAGAAGTCGCAAATGGAGGCACTCAACCTGGCAAAGGATGCCGACATTGCCCGAAGGCAGGCTGAAGAGAGTAACCGAAATCTGCTTAGTGAAATTGCCGAACGGGAAAAGACTGAAGAAAGGCTGCGCAGAGCCGCTGATGAGCTTGCAAATGTGAATCGTGATCTAGAATCCTTCTCCTACTCCATCTCCCATGACCTCAGGAGCCCCCTTGGAACAATCAAGGGACTTGTCCATTTTCTTACCGAGGACTACGCTGATCATCTTGATGAAGAGGGAAATGATTTTCTACGTAGAATTGATAAAAATGTGGGAAAGATGCAACAGCTTATCGATGATATGCTCAGCCTGTCGCGTGCCAGTAAACAGGAGGTAAAGCGGAGAGATGTCGATATCAGTGCACTTGTACGCGATTTTTCCTCTGAACTCAAGATGTCCGATCTTCAGAGCGAGGCAGAATTTATCATCCAGGAAAAAGTACACGCCAATGCTGATCCCGCTTTGATTCACCTTGCCCTTGAGAACCTGCTTCGTAATGCCTGGAAATTTACCTCCGGGAGAGGAAAAAAACGCATTGAGTTCGGCACCACCACAAAGGATAACCAGACTGTCTACTTTGTACGCGATAACGGTGTTGGTTTTGACCAGCAGTTTGCCGACAAAATATTCCAACCATTCAAGCGGGTACATTCAGAGAAGGAGTTCGAGGGGACCGGAGTGGGATTATCAATTGTTGATCGGGTCATCAGGCGCCACGGTGGAAAGATCTGGGCAGAAGGGGAAGTTGGCAAAGGAGCAACATTTTACTTTACGATAGGATAGCTGTCAATACCATGAGTTCCAACACCACTTTTTAACAGTTTGCCGTTTCCTCTTTATCAACTTCCTACCTTAAAGTGAACCTATCAGCCGCGGATAACTCCTGCAATGTACGGCTTTACATTAGAGTTTCCTGATTCGGATCTGTTTTCGATTCCGATACGGACCACGACCAGTTCCGCATCTCCTCGTTTTCCTGTGAAAACCCGTCATTCAGATCAAACACAGGAATCTTGATCTCCTGAACGCTCTCTTTCTGCCGTAAACCTCTTTACGTCGAGCTGTGAGGAGAAACAAGTGCTTCTCTGCCCTGGTGACCCCCACATAAAAAAGCCTTTTCTCCTCATCCCAGTTACAGTTTACCTCAGGAGCCTTGAACCACCTCTGGAATATCTCCTTTACCGAACGAGGTTTTGAGGCAGACTTTATCTGATAATTTGGAAACACACCATCCTCCATATCGCAGAGAAACACAACCGGGAATTCGAGCCCCTTGCTCTTATGAACAGTAAGCATGACAGGAAGTGAAGCTGAATCGCCCAGTTTGCTTTTGAAATACTGAAGACTCCGGTCCAGAGTATGATTCAACCTGAAAAGAATCGCCATCGACTCAACCTTGATCTGCTCCCCTCTCCATATCATCTCCGCCTGCTTCATGATCCAGTCAAGCATCTCTTCCTGTTCACTAAAAGAGAATTTCCGGGGAGCGATGCCGTTTTTCTTGTATTTCCCGGAAACCAGGATCTTCCTATAAGCGGCAGGTTTATCCGAATTGATTCGGTTTGCAGAATTAAGTATCGCCGGAGTGCTGCGGTAGTTAATTTGCAGTTTCAAAACAGAGGCACCATAGAAATGACTGCAGAACTCAAGAGTCGGGCGGATATCAGCACCCCTGAATGCGTAAATCGCCTGATCATCATCACCCACTGCAAAGAGACATTTGTCATTTGACAGCAAGGTCTTTAAAAGTGTTATCTGTACAGGGTTTGTATCCTGAAACTCATCTACCAGTATAGAACTTAATCTGGAAACAAAACGCTCAAGAATATCAGGCTTGTTTCTGAATAGCCGCAGTGTCCCGGAAAGAAGATCTGAGAAATCCCATAATCCGCAAGATTCCTTCTCGCGTTGAAGTCTCCTTTCTATTTCTTCGAGCAGATCCGATTGTGTTTTATCCATTCCTGAGAGTTTTTCAGGGAAAACAGCCTTTTGTGCCAGAAGTGAATCGATACGAAAAAGATCAGAAGAAAGCAATTTGCGCTCTGAGGGAGTGGTCAGGCGGACAAGCATTCCCAGACGCTCTTTTTCGCTGATCAATCTTGAATCGGAAGCAAATCCGATATCGGAAAAATGGGGAGTTCTGTCAAGTGCACCGGAGAGGACTTTCAGAGCAAACCCATGGAAAGTGGTGATTACAGGAAGTTTTTCCTTATCATCTGTTCCCAGAAGGCGCGAAACTCTGATAGCCATCTCCTCTGCAGCTTTTCTTGTAAAGGTCAGAGCCAGAATTCTGCTTTGATCTATACCCGAATGAGAGAGGTAAACTATTCGTCGGGTAAGCACGGTGGTTTTTCCACATCCGGCGCCAGCCAGTATAAGTATATGGTGGTCACATGCAGCAGTGACGGCCTGCTTCTGCTCCTCATTGAGACCTTCAAGAAGTGAAATTTCTGAATTAACAGGCATAACCCACTCCTTTGCGATAAAAGGAAAGAGAAGGACTTAGTTTATACAAAAAAAACGTTTAGCGATCAGATATCTGAATACATACTGCAATGGGAATGTTAAATGGGAGAATCTTTAGAAGCTGTGATCCAGCAACAGCACTTTTCTGTTTACCGGATACCATTGAGTACGGTTGAAAAAATATAAATCAGGAACGGTGCTTCCAGGGCAGAGTAAGAGTTGAGGCTGGATCAGAACCGATAAAGGATTATTTTTCCCTCTTCTGTATAAAGAAATGATTTATAAATGTTGTAACACAATGATATAATTTTAATATAATTATTTATGCATTCAGAGTTTTGGGTCCTGGTTCCGGATTCTGAGCGCTTAATAGAGAAACAGGAGAAAAGATACCGGAAAAAACTTATATTCTCCAGAACTGAGACAGGAGGAGAAAGTGGAACAGAAAGTGGAACAGAAAGTGGTCAGAAAACCTATCAGCAATTTTTTCATCAAGAAGTCTCTTCAGATCAGACTTATAACCAAAATAGTCATTGCCGCTCTTGCATCGACTCTTTTGACAGCGGCATGTCTGATAGTGGTGTACTACCTCAAATATCAGACAGTTGTAGTGTATCAGCTTGATAAATTATCGCAGGAGCTGACAAGAGAGCATATAATTTTCCTGATCTTCCCTACCCTGCTGATGAGTTCATTAGTGAGCTTGATTATGGCGTTTGGAATAGGCCTGTACTCATCGAGAAAATATGCGGTACCCATTTACAAACTGGAACAATGGGTAACACTGCTTCAACAGGGGAAAATGGGCGCGATGCTTCGATTCAGAGAGAAAGAAGAGATGAAAGATCTCTCTGACAAGTGCAACATGCTGGCCGCGGATCTGCGTTTCAAGTTCATGGAGATAAGGAAAGAGATCGATAAACTGAAGCAAACCGATCCTTCATCAAGCATTGCTTCCAAGATGGAAAAAACCCTTGCCGGGCTGGAGCTTGAGAGTGACTCCATCGAGGTAAACACAACCTTTTACACAGTGGAAAAAGACTGAGTCAGAGGTTTCTGTAAATCTCCTCAACATACGCCGCAATGGCCAGAGAAGATGTCAAGCCGGGAGATTCAATTCCCACAAGATTGATAAATCCCGGTAATCCCTTCAGACTCTCATCACGAATGATAAAGTCCCGGAACGAATCTTTTTCCTGAATCAGTTTTGGCCTTATACCAGACATTGCCGGTGAGAGATCATCCAGTTCGATAAATGGGAACATCTCTTTTCCGCGTGCATAAAATTCACCGACATGCCCGGAATCAACCGAGTAATCGATAGAATCGACATAAAATGCACTCGGCCCAAGCCTCAGACTGTTTTCAAGTCCAAGTACTCCATGTATACCAAGGCTTATGGGAGTCGGGGCAGGATAGACAAGATGAGCGAGTTTACCCCGGTGACGGGGGGATACACTGAAGTACTCTCCTTTACAAAGCCTTAACCTGTACCCGGCACTGTCCAGGTCTATGCCTGCCATAGAGGCGATTTTGTCGCTGAACAATCCGGCACAGTTAATAACAACCCTCGATTTAATTTTCATCACTTCATTATCGGAATCTATGATTTTCAAATCATAGTATCTGCCATTGAAGGAGATCTCCTTGAGGGTGCAGGAATATCCCAGAGTCGCACCTTTGGAAAGAGCTCTGCTCTCGAGCGCTTTCATCAGGCTGTGTGAATCAACAATTCCGGATTCGGGGCAAAAAAAACCAGAGCGGCCGTTTATGTGCGGTTCAAGTGAATGAATCTGGTTCTTATCCAGAAGCTCAAGTCCCCTGACACCGTTTCTGTTCCCCCGATCGTAAAGTTTACGGATCTTTTCTTCTTCCTCATCGGTATTGGAGATAAGAAGTTTTCCGGTTTTCCGGAATGGAACCTGGTTTTCCCGGCAAAACCGGTACATCATGAAGTTTCCCTCAACGCATAATCTTGCCTTGAGAGAACCGGTTTCATAGTAGAATCCGGCGTGAATAACCTCACTGTTGCGTGAAGATGTTTCTTTTCCGAAACTTTCGTGCTGTTCAAGAACCAGAAGCTCGTAATCCGGTGATGCAAGCCTTTCCGCCACAGCGAGCCCCACTACACCGGCTCCTATGACTACTATATCAAAATCCTCCATACTATTTCAATGAAACGCCGGCAGGCGCTCTCCCGTAAATTGATGTTAGTGAGGCTACCATGTTAATTTTCTCTTTGGAAACAAGTGCATTTGTGAACCTCCACTGCCAGTTTCCACTCTCCTTGCCCGGTATATTCATACGGTGAGAAGTGCCCAGACCAAGCACATCCTGAAATGGGATTATGCATAGTCTTGAAGGTGAGCCAAATGCAAGCCGTAGAAATCTTTCCTGAAAGCTTTTCTCAGTACACCCAAGATAACTTTTGACTCTCTTCTTTTCCAGTACAGTAAGATTGTCAAACCATCCCTGCGATGTATCATTATCGTGAGTACCGGTATAAGTGATACTGTTTGAAAAAATATTATGCGGCAGATATGGATTATCAGGATTGCCGTCAAAAGCAAATTGCAAAACCTTCATCCCTGGCAGACCTGCCTGACACCGTAGTTCCTCGACACCATCAGTAATCTCCCCAAGATCTTCGGCAATCACAGGAAGTCTTCCTAGTTCGTGCCGGATACGGTTGAAGAAGTTGATTCCCGGCCCTTTCACCCACTCTCCGTTAACAGCAGTATCACTTGACGCGGGAACAGCCCAGTACGACTCAAATCCCCTGAAATGATCAAGCCTGATCAGATCCACCCATTCCAGAGTCTTTTTCATCCTCTTTACCCACCAGGAAAAACCATCCTGTTCCATGTATTTCCAGTGATAAAGAGGGTTGCCCCAGAGTTGACCAGTTTCACTGAAATAATCCGGCGGAACACCGGCTACCCTGAACGGCTTTCCGTTTTCGTCAAGCTCGAAAAGCTCTGGCCACGCCCATACATCGGAGCTGTCATAAGCTGTATAATACGGAATATCCCCAATAATGCTGATGCCTTTTCCGTTTGCATACCTCTTGAGCTCCATCCACTGCTCATGAAACATAAACTGAAGAAATTTGTGGTATCTTACAGATCTGCGTTCTGCGTTGAGCACTTCTTCAAGAGCTGCAGGGAAGCGCAGTTTCAGTGATGGATCCCAGGAATACCACGGCAGACCGCTGTTTCTATCTTTAAGTACTCTGAAAAGAGCATAATCATCAAGCCAGTACTTCTCCCGGTCGCAAAATTCAGTAAACTCTCTGGTGTCGCCGAAACGAGCATAAGCTTTTCTGAACAATTTTTCTTTTTCGGTTATGACCGTACCAAAATCAACCCGGTCCTGAGGAAGCGAGGGATACTCATCTAATTCACTCTGTTCGAGAACTCCGGATTCCTTCAGTTTCTCAGGAGAGATAAGAAGATGGTTGCCGGCAAAAGAGCTAAAGCTCTGGTAAGGTGAGTCACCATAACCCGTAGGCCCCAGTGGACATACCTGCCAGAAGGATTGTTTCATTGCCGAAAGCATGTCAATCCATCTGTAAGCAGAGTCTCCAAGGTCTCCAACCCCAAACCCTGATGGCAACGATGTAGGATGTAAAAACAGGCCTGATGAACGGTTCATAGAAAATCCCCGCATATTACGTTAATTGAGGTAAAAAATTCACTCTTTCCAGGCAGTGCAGTAAGATGGATTAAAATAATACTTTATTTATGGCCATTTGTCGAGATTTTACATCTCTCGCCTGATATCCGTCTGTGGATCATCAATCCCTGTAAACATTAATCTTCAATCGTTTGCTGTTTAATACTGCAATCAGAGTTCCATTAAGTAAATCTGGGAATCGAACACTGAGCAGTGCAGATTACTTCACCTGCAACCTGTCCTCTGCCCTCTGCCCCTCGGAAACAAACACCTGAAGCTCACTAATGATCTCCCGGCCGCCAAATCCTCCGGACTTACTGATAAATGGAATTTTCTGCTCCCCTGCCGATCCCATGCAGAATGTCAATCCGGGAGAGATTTCCGATACAGGAACAACATAGTTTAACCTCAGAGCCAGAGAAACAGCACTTGCCGTATCGCCGCCAAAAACTGCAACTGTTACGTCGCCCCGATGTTCAATGATCTTTTTTGTTAAATAGCCTAAAACCTCTCCGACTCTCCTGAAAATACCCTCTCCGGATAAAGCATCCCCGGGTTCCAGTGCACTTGTAAGAATAACGGTTCTGTGCTCCATGAGCTCACGTCTAATCTGTTCAACAGATCTACTATTCAATTCTCCATGTAAATCCAGGATGTCAGCCTTGAAGCACTTTACACCTTTTTTTGCGGCACAATGCAACTGTTCCAAAGACACCTCATTGAGACTGCCATTGACGATCAGCAAGGGTGAAACCGGTTCATAACAGTCTGCTTCCCTCCTGTTCAGAGCAGCAGATTGAGCAATAAGAGAGGCGAAAACTGCCGGACCTGCACAGAAATGAAGTAAGGAGTTTTTCTCCAGAAATTCCCGGATTCTATTCAGGTCATCATTTCCAGCAGCATCAAAGATGAAGATCCCTTTTTTTTTCAACAATTCTCCCCCACCCTTTCCCAGTGCAGCGACAGGAACCAGATGCAGATTAAAATCAGTCTGGCCCCTTAAAATATCAGGGATAAAGTTTGAGCGGACAGGGTTCAAGGGATCATTTGCATATGAGGTTTCCTGCAGCGGCACTCCATTCACAAAGAGGAAGCCGTCTATCACAGTTCTTCCCGCATCCGGGAAAGCCGGAATGAACATCATCCTGTCGTGTCGGGCAGCTTTCATCAGGGCATCAATCTCCGATCCGATGTTGCCCCGCAAAGTCGAATCTGATTTTTTGTAAAACCACCTCACACCTCTCCGTATAGCCTCTTCTGAGACAGTCCTTACAATCGAAGCGGACTCACAGAGAGATGAGTGGCGGGATTCCGTGTTTACGACGATTACACTGAAATCACTCCAGAGGGAACATTCTCTCAAGTACTCAATACCGGTCACGACTGTGGCAATGCCATGTTTTACAAACTGAACACCGGTATCTACCGCACCGGTCAAGTCATCAGCAATAACGATCAATTCGCTCATAGTTTAGAATGGACGCAGGCTCTCCCCGTCAAATAGCCTGCAGGGTCCGGAAATCCGTTCAATCTTTTCGTTTGATTTCAGTGTATCCCAGAGATTTGGAGAGACATAAAGCTGATCGAGTTGAAGAGTATCTCTGATACGCACTATTCTGGCTTCTTCCAGAGAGACAGCACCGCAGTTTCTCAATGCAAATTCAAGTCCCATACGGTCGTTTTCAACGATTACAGGAATTTTTGCCCGTTCAAGGAAAGTGCTTGTAAAGGCATTCTCATATGTCTCGTCAAAATTGATTTTCCTGAAAAACCTCCTTGAGATTACATCCGCCAGACCGATTCCCAGCGCATTTCCCAGTGATTTCTCTGTAAGATCTGCCACAAAGATACTCTTTATACGGGGAGAAGATGGCTCCGGTTCTCCGCTGATTCTCATCCTGCCGATTATCCAGGGATCCATCCCTACCCCACTTATATCTTTGCCCGATCTGTCCACAATCAACACATCGATATCCTCAAGGGGCAGTGAAGGCATATTGAGTCTTGCCAGGTCAAGAAGATCAGGTTCACGCTCCAGTATGCGGTCATGGGGAATGGCCTCTATATGTACTGCCCGGTCATAGAAGTTTTCAACTATCCCCAGTCCCAGCAAAATCCTTCCTGTCGAGAGTATCCTTTCTGCTGTCTGTGGAATCAGATCTTTTAACCCAAACACGCCAAACTTGTGTATTTCCATTGCCTGAGCATGTTTTCCAAGCCCAACCACAGACATCTTTACCAGTCCACTCTCATATCTGCCATGGAAGTCTGTGTGTGGTTTTATTCTGTTAATAAGAATCACACCATCGGATTCAAAAGCCGGCTTGCTCATGAAGACCCGGTTGGGCAGACCGTTCGAAGGCAGTTCTACTATTTCCATTGACGAAACAACAGGGACTTTCAGTGTATTCTCTGAGATACCATAGGCTTCCAGTACGGCTCTCTGTCCCTGAGCCGAAGCCCCTCCATGGCTGCCCATCGCAGGAATTATAAACGGATTTCCTCCCATTCTTTGAATAAAGGAGATAGTGGAGCGGACAATCGGCAGAAGATCGGTTATCCCCCTGCTGCCCACAGCCAGAGCGATTGAAGCGCCGCGGAAGCGTGGTGCAAGACCGGAAAGTTCCAGTTGTGAACATACAGATGAATCGATATTCTCCATGTGTTCTGAAGGAAACTTTTGAAGAATCTTGATCAAATTGTAATTTTCCATAATATCAACCTGTATTGGAAGGCTGTATCCTTCAAAAAAAATACTCTAAACCGGGTAACCCGCTCCTGAACAGTCAACATTTCGTTTGTATAGGAAAAATATGAAATTTCACAAAAAAGCACCAGAAAGCTGGCTCCAGTCATTATATTTTAACTTTATCCGGATTTCTATCGTTAAAGGGAGGTAATGTAATGAAGGTAAAAAGCCTGTTCCTCGCCGCTTTACTGATATTGGCAGGATGTTCATCGTACAAGCAACTCAAACCAAAGCCCGAACTCTCTCCGGCTGAAAGCGGGTACATAGAACTTAAAAGCGGCAAGAAGTTTTTCGAGCTTAAAAAAGGAAAGAAGTATTTCCTTGCATTTCCGCCGCCTCAGGATGACAATTTCTACCTTGTGCTGAATATGAAGCAGAAGAACGTGTTCAAAAGTTCTTTTACATCTGAACTGGTGGACAAGAAAAGACCCGGAGAACTGATAAAAGATGAATCGGTTACCGATACTCAAAGCGTGTTTCCGATTCACAAAAGTACAGCAGGATACTATTTCCTTTTAGAGCAGGCTCAGAATGACATTATTCTCCAGCTTTCATACAGGTATGCACCGCAATGGCGTTTCAAGTTTGAAAACAAGCATCTGGCGTTTAAAGAGATTTTTAAAGACAACAAAGTAGACCGCAGCACATACAAGTCGATTGGCTCAGGATACCATCTCGATGGAGTTGACTTCGCCAAAGCCATAGACACTGTAAAGAAACACGCCTCTGAACTGGATAAAGTCTACAAGGAACTGCTTGCGATCGAAAGCATTTTCCCTAAGAGTATAGTTAACAGTAAAGATGAAGCATACGAGAACTATAAAGTACTGAAATCCGATCTTGAGGAAGAGATGGAGTTTCAGAGCAACTATCTGGCTGTTCTGGAGTTTTTCGGTGCTGAATACGCCTGCAGAGGAAATCCATCGAAACTGGTGAAATCAGTCGATGCATTCGTATCATTTTTCGAGAAAAAAGAGAAGTTTCCAAATACGATAATTTCCGAAGCACAGGCGGTGATCGGAACCAGACTCAGCGAAGTCGTTCCTTTTTACGACCAGTCCCTTTCCCAAAAAGAGGACTCCGCGCCATTTGACAATGATAAATTTCTCATAAGCCAGCTTTACAGAATTGGAATACTCTATAAATCAGCCGGACTTACCACACCTGCTGAATTTACCGTGCTTGAAAAGTTTGTAAAAGAATTCGATGCAAGAAGCGCCTCTTATTCCTCTGCCAAAGACCTTCTGGATAAAGTGAAGGATGTTGTTCAGAAACTGAAAGAGATGCCTTCCGACGACTTTTTCAGAGAAGCCGCTAAAAAGGCCTCCCTTGTCCAGAGCAGGCTTCCTGCGGAACTCGATCAGGAAACTTTCGGCAAGTACTACGGGTACCGCTGTGCAACAGCCCTGAACTCATCAATAAAAGAACTCACCGATGAAACATCAAAGCTGCTTGGCCAATACAAGGAAGCCGAGACCCTTGTCCCGCAGTTAAATGTTTATAAAGGGCAGAAAGATTACAGCACGATGCTGGCGATGCTCAAACAGAGCAGCCATCTTGGATTCCTGATCGAAAAATACCGTCCTCTGGACAAGATGTCGGTTGAAGAGCAGAGAAGCACAATCGCAACAGCCCTTCACAACCAGCAGTGGGCAGTTTCTGAAGACAAGCTGAGGAAACTTCATGAGGACATAAATTTCCTCAATCCCGCTGAAATCTATCCATTTAAATCCGCTGTTGTAGAAGATCTGGAAGACACACTTTATACCCGGATTGATAGAGTGTCAAGGTACAGCATAAACAAATTTCTTGAAGAGAATGTAAACACCCTGGAGAACATCGATTCTCTTTACGCAGATTCGGTTTTCCTGCCGGTTTACGATGTCACCTTTTCTTCGGGATCGAAGAAACAGCTGTCTCAGCGGAAAGCTGATCTGGTCGCGCATCTTCTTCTTATGAAGGATAATGAATTTCCGGCAAAGGCAATTACCCTCCTTTATGATCAGTTTATGTCCAAGCCGAATGACAACGGGATCGCAAAGGCACGCGCGATTGTTGCTCATGGGAAATACTACAAAGGTGCGGATAAGAAAATAAAACAGCGTATAGCCGAGGTTGATCCGATGTCCTCCAAGTGGATAGTAAAGCCCAAGGAGTACAGACGGGTTTTCGCGATACCGGTTACAGATAACAAGAGAGGCAAAAACAGGTATGTGGTTCGTTTTATGGTCGATATCCCTACCGAGGCAAACTTCCCTGTTTACGATGTCAACATTAAACTACCAAAAGAGGTCGCAGAGAACGCAGCCGCAGAGCAGTGGTATGAAAAAATCTCTCTGAACAGAAAAGAGCTTAAAAACGAGGGCAGGTTCGTGATTTCTGCTCCCAGCGCATCAAGCAACTATGAATGCCAGATAACACCTGTTCAGATGACAAAAGGTAAAGCCAACTTCCTTGAAATCAGCTTTTACCACAATTCCTACAGGGTTCATTCTCTGAGTGTGATGGTACAGAAGCCGATTATCAAGAAGAACTGAGATACCCCTGAAAGGAGCACACAATGAAGAAAGCGTTATTAATTATAGGATTAATGATCGGATTAGCAGGAGCAGGTGCAGTATATTACTTTGTATTTGCCAAAAATCTCAAAGACCAGATCGTTCTCCCCTTTATTGCTCATCAGAAGCCAAGAATAGATCCCCACGTCCCCAGCGCCATCCCCATCGCAGATAAACTCGATGAGGTGATGTTTGACGGGCTTTTCAATGTATCGGCAAACCCAAGCGGAGTTATCTATGAGGATGGGCTTGGTGAGTTCATATCAATTGACGAGAAGAGTCAGATAGTGGTGATCAGGCTGAAGCCGAACAGAAAATGGCATTCCAGCTACGCTGTGACAATTGATAAGAAAAAAATCTCCCTGAGCAATGCGCAGGAGATTGCCTTTACCGCAAAAGACCTGAAATTCACCCTGAGCCGTATTCAGAAGCTCGGAAGCATATCTCCAGACTACATCCTTGTCTCGCAGGCTGTTCCCAATTTTGATTTTGAAGGCCCGGATGAAAACGGGGAGATCCGTTTTCAGTTCAGAGGAGACAGGATCTGGACTGAGAGTGACATAAAAGAGGTTCTTTCATTCAAAATCCTCCCCCACAATTCCGAACTCGATGCTCCTTATTACGGAACCGGAACAGGTCCCTACCTTCAGGCGGGTGAAATCGAAAGCCGTATTCACTTTGTCAAATCACCGGATTACAGTTCAGCGCTTTCAAATGTAGTCCTGAAACCATATATTGACAACAGCACATTTACAACCGAGCTGAAAAACCGGAATATCAATTCACTTCTCAGCACTCCATTCGGCGCAATTTCCCCCATTCTGGGAGACAGCGGGAAATACTTCTACAAATCAAGCATAGCAACCTGTTTTTTTGCTCTTTTCTATAATGTCGAACGTCTTTCTCTCGAGCAGCGTATCGCCCTGCGTAATCTTATGGACAATAAGAAAGTGATGCGCAGGTTTTTCAGAACCGGTACAGAGCAACAGCGTCATATCGCAAATTACCGCGGTCCGGGTGATAACTATGAAGAATATCTCAATTACAGCGTGTTCCCTACGACTTCCTATTACGTTGAGGAAGAGATCATTACACCTCTGAAAGAAAAGGATACACCTGATCTCTCGGTTCTCCCTGACACAGTGCGGATTCAAACATGTCTGAACCATGATTTCAGGGAAGAACTCGCCGATTTGGTCGAGATACTGAACGACCCGGGACTCTTCAGTGGAAAGATCAAAGTCAACGCAGTGCAGAACGATGAGATCCGCAAAGGAAATTATGACGCGGTTCTGGTAGCAGTAAGCGGCTACAGAAGCAATTTCCTTTTTGATATGTACAACATCTTCCTTAGACAGCCCGATTTTGAGACATATCAGATCAATCTCCGCACGACAGTTGATAGAAAAGGCAAACTGATCATTGATCCGCAGTCCTTTGAAGCTGATCGGAACTTCTTCAGAATCGACCTGAGCACGGACAACCCCGAAAAGGAGGATTTCCGTCAGTTACTGGACTACATCTACGGATTCATGTCCACTCACGAGATCGGAGACAAGCAGGTTTATGCGCAGTATATCGATCAGATCGACCAGAAAATCGCGCTTGGAAGCTGGCTTTTCTCTTTACCTTCTCTTGCTTATTTCAGTTCTCAGTTTGACAAAAACACAATCGACCTTTACGGAACTGCTTCTCAGCTCTCGACTATCGAGAAATGGCAGGAGAAAAAGAAAAAATAAGGGTACTTTCTACAGGAATTCCGGAGCTGCTTGACAGTAGCTCCGGAAAACTTCTTGTTTGTATAAATAACCTGATGAAATCTGTAATCATTCCACTTCTGGCCCTGATCTTCACTTCCAGCGCGGCTGAGTTTGTCATCGTACCTCAGCCCGGCAAGTTTTCCATCTTTGACCAGTACGAGCAGCCGCTCTCTGAAGATGACAAAAGGCAACTGCTCCCGAATTCTCCTTTTCAGATCATAAACCGGGATGAACTCATGGGAGATCAGATTACCGAGGCACTGCGTTTTTCATACCAGGGAAGGACATTCTTCCTGCGCAAGGGAGATGGAACGAGCGCATTCTTGCAGAAAACTCTTACAAACTGCACAGTTATTAATGATACAGTCCAATTGAAGAGTGATATCAGAATGTCAGGTGGTATATCTCCGGGTGGATCATCTTTTCCGGCAAAAGCCGGTCAGAAGGTGATAAGGGTATTTCGCCGCGGCAACAACTTTTATCTCCTCCTGCCGGGCCAGAACGAGCGCTATGGATGGTATAATGGGCCATCATCGGTTTTTCGCACCAGCGCAACACCTCAGGTAGCTGTAAAATCCGATGACCTCTCGAGTATCGAGCAGATAGTAAAGAAGCGTATCGATGCTGTAAATGATACCTACAGGTCGATGTTTGATTTTTTTAACCAGGTAACAAACCAGCAAAAATCAATTCCTTCCTGGATAGTTACTGTAGAGAAGAAAAGTATCAACTGCAAACTCTCAGGCCCATCACAGGTGATCGGACAGCTTGAGCAGAGCACACGTTACATAGTTCAGGATCTTGAGCAGTCACTGCTTGGAAAGCCATTTACAGTCAGCTATACACCGGGAAGAATCGAAATCGGACCGAGACAGGAATGATTACCGTGTTGGTTAAAAAGAGTGTAAAGAGGAAAGCGTGAGAGCAAAACTAATAGAACATGTGTCGGGTCTGCTTTTTGTCACAGCAGTACTGCTTCTGGCCATGTTTGTCTTTTATCACAGCCGCTCCTTGGAAAACAAACAGAAGGGCTCCAGGGTCGAGTCTCTTCTCGATGTACCTGTTTCAAACGTCCGTGATCCATTCCAGAGAGCACTGGTAAAGGACCTGATGAACATATTCTATCCCGGCCAGGCAGAGCGTAACGCCGTTACTACGAAAGATTTATTGCAGATCAAAGAAGATCAGTTCAATGCGAAACTCCAGAAATCCCATCTTCAGGAACAACTCTCATTCAGCAAATTTACCCGTCTTGGAGGAATGTTTTTCAAGTTCATTTTTGTATATGTTTTCGTCATGATACTTACATACTACGGTGTCCAGACACTTGCCATACTGAGATTTGTATCGAGAAAGCAACACCAATACCATAAACTGTACGGACCCCGCAGAAAATCCGTCCCGAAACAAAACTTGTTTCTCAAAATGTCCAGGTCGGTCCTGAAGGGTATCATGTATTTCATTCTGTTCAGTCCTGCCTACGTGATTGCCTACTCTATGCGGACAGAATTCAACACTGATTCCATAATCTTCATGATTCTTCTGGCCGTTATCTCCAATGGCCTGCTGGTAATGTACTCCAATAAATTCCACGCGTTTTTAACATCCGAAAGCCGCAAAGGATACGTTGAAACAGCTATAGTAAAAAATCTATATACATCGTGGGATTTCAACTGTCCTGACGGTATCTCCTTAAAATCGATCCTGAGTCCTAAAAAGAATTTCAAGGGACATGTTTTCGAGCACATTTTTCGCAACGCGAAATTTCAGTATCTCTCAACGATCAAGGAACAGGCATCCTTTCTCATTACAGGGCTGGTAATCATAGAGATGGCCCTTAATATCCATGGATACCTCAATTATGAGATGCTGCGTCAGATACTCTATAAAAACTATGATATAGTGATATTTATCATCCTCGGAATTTTTTACGTCGTAAAGGTAACCGAAATTCTCACGGATATTCTGACTCACAGGGAAAACATGAAATATGAAAACAGACAGGCATAATCCGTTTGAATTCATCCTTTCAGGAAAAGACCGTCTATGGACGGCTGTATGGATTCTTGTGGTTGCGATTGTGGGAATATGGGACCTTCTGTTTCTTAACACTCCCGCATTAAAGAGAGTGGCTACCGGATTTGTAAATACCTTCGCTATCTCCCTTCTTGTCGTAGGTATAACTTTAATTCTGGGCTGGCTTACCACACTCAGCCTGCATCATCTGCAGTTAAAAGGCAAGAATGCGGGCTATATAGCATTGACCTTTTTCCTGAACCTTATCCGTTCAATACCTCAGATAGTAGGTGTACTTTTCAGTTATATAGCAATCGCAGCTTTAGTTGACAGAGGCATTCTGCGGGGTAACCTGTCCGTGTTTCCGGTGATGGCACTCTGTATGAGCGTGTTTATTTTCGTGGAAACCGTTGACCTGATGCGCGAGAGGATCGAGCATTTCAGAAAGCTGGATTTCTACAACGCAATGAGAGTCTGCGGGGTATCTGAAAACAGAATAATCAACTTCGATATCCTGTGGAAAAACAGCAGAATCCATATCTTTAACAAGCTGATTTCTGTGTTTGGAAGTGCCATATTTCTCCAGTGCAGCGTAGATTTCATCATCTCAGTCGGTCTGTCTACCGATGTAAACCCGGTAAGCATTCCGGTAACTCTGGGAAGCCTTCTGGCAAAGATCGACAGCAAACAGGATATTCTTGCCCTAGGATATACTCTGTTTCATCCCGCTTATTTCCCCAAACTGCTTTTCCAGCATTTACAAGGAATTACAGTGGCATTTCTTATCGTCTTCTCACTCTTCAGTATCAATAATATCTCCAATGGGTACGCGGAAAGGCACAGATTATGAGCGAACGCCGGTTTTCAGTTGAAGTCAGATCCGGCAGCCGCGGCATTGTCCGTGTCCAGGAATACCCTGTTTACCAGAAAGAGATCACCTTTCTTTTCGGGGAATCCGGAATCGGAAAATCGATCATTTCCAAGGCTCTTTACGGACTCCTCGACAATGAAGAACTCGATGTTACAATAGATAGCCAGCCTTACAGCAAGCATCTCAATGATGTCTGGACAAGACAGGTCCGCAAAAACAGTTTCTTTGTTTTTCAGGAGCCATCCTCACATCTTAACCCCCTGCTGACAATTCAGGATCAGCTCAGGGAGGGTAACCTTGACAGCGGAGATGACAGGGAAATATTGAACTATCTCTGGCAGACAGAAAGCGATTCCGCAATCAGGAAAATTATCGATGTCTATCCCAAACCCTATCGTCCCTCCGGAGGCGAGAAGCAGAGAATTCTTCTTGCCATGGCATTCAAGAGGATAAATACACTGCTTGAACAGAGGCTCTTTGATGAACCGACATACTTTGTATTCGATGAGCCCACAGGCAGCCTCGACAACAATTACAGGAATCTCTTTCTTCAACTGCTCTTTGCAAAATATGCGGCATCTCCTTTTACTATACTAATAATAACCCACGACTACTCCATTATAAGTGAAATCTACAAAAATCACAGAAACATCCTCCCCCGCATCCATTTCAAGGAGCTCTCCCGTATTCAGGAACCGGATGTGGAGGTTCATGATTTCTCAGCAGACCAGTACCTGAACTGGCTTGAGTCACCCAGAAGCAGCAGAACATCGGTGATCGCGGAAGAACCGGTTCTGCAGTTCGACCCGGAGTTCAGGATTTTCGGCAGGAATCTGGGTATCTTTGAGGATCCCTCACATACATCGATGAGCACTCTTACAATCCGTAAAGGTGATATGGTCTACCTCAAGGCTCCCAGCGGAGTTGGAAAAACGACTCTGGCCAAGATAGTGATGGGAATTTATCATCCTGAAAAATTCAGAATGATGCTTGGAGGGATAAACATTACAGAGGAGACTTCAAGGAGTGTCTGGCCCAAAAGAATCTGGGGAAGACGGGCCGGGATGGTTTTTCAGCACGCAGATGAAGCATTGAATCTGGAATCAACGGTTTTCGAGACTTTCAGGGGACTGCCTCTGAAAGAATCTTTCACAAGCGAAAGCCTGAAGAAAAAACTGCTTGAGCTCTTTGATGGTCCGCTGCAGACACAGTTTCTTAAAAAGAAAGTTGCATACCTGAGCGGTGGGCAGAAACAGCGCCTCAATCTTCTCAGAACACTGGTACTTGCGCCGCAGCTCATTATCCTTGACGAACCGTTAAACGGACTGGACTTCAACAGTGTCAAAAAAGTGCTGGCACTGCTGAATCAGAAACGGGCCGCAGGAAGTGCCTTCCTTATGATATCTCACAACGAGGAGATATTCGATCACTTTATCGATGAGAGAAATATCTACTATCTGGCTGAGCTCTGACCTTGCCTTATTCGGGGCCGGTATCGGTATCGGCATCGGTATCGTTTTTTATCAAATGTTCTCTTGTCATCTCTCCCACACTCACTTCAGCTGCACTCAGTGAGCACAACTATCCCTCCTTTTTGTGAGTCTCTCTTCACTCATAGGGGCTAATTATCGGTATTAGGAACAGAATAATCAGTGTAATCAGTCAAATCAGCTTAATCAGTGGTCATCAGTGGTCAAAGACATGCACACTGCCGAAAACCCCGTCATAACCTGAATCAAGCACTACCTTTCCCTCACGCAGCCGGGAGATTCCCTCAGCCAGCCTGGGGTCCTCTTTTTTCAGTTCACCAACAGGAGTATCTATCAGAATTGTGAATTCAGAACCAATCTTTTGCAGTAGAGATTCATAAACAGCCTGGATTTTTTTACTCTGTGGTCCGGCTTTATAAATTTCTGAAAGAAGGTTTTTCAAAGGAGTCAAAGAAACGAATTTACGTCTGTTTTTCCCTTTACTCTTTACCGGATCACTGTCTGCAAGTTCGAAAACACGGTGGAATACACCTACAGTCACTTTACGGCCGCAGACAGGACAGAGGCTTCCGTGTTTTCTTGTTTCTTCCGGCTCCCATCTTATATTGCATTTCCTGTGACCATCGAGGTGATACTTGCCCTCTTCAGGGAAATACTCGATGGTACCTGTGAAACCCTTGTCTTTACCCATAAGAGAATTCATGATCGCGGTATAGCTTAAATCCGTATCAAACAGATTTGCCTCTCTGCCAAGGTTTTCCGGAGAATGTGCATCGGAGTTGGAAACAAGGGAAAACCGGTTGAGAAAAGAGCATCTCCAGTTCATTGGTGGATCTGAGGAGAGCCCTGTCTCAACTGCAAATATGTGAGATGCAAGATCACCATAACACTCCTCGATGGAATCAAACCCTGATTTAGAGCCCAGAGCCGAAAACCATGGAGTCCAGATATGGGCTGGAATGATAAAGGCACTCGGGTTGGCTTCCAGCACAATTTCAAGAAGATCTCTTGAATCAAGTCCCAGTATAGGCCTTCCATCAGACCGTATATTCCCTATAGCAGAAAGTTTGGCCTGGATTTTTTCCATTGTCCGGAAATCCGGGGCAAGGATAAGATTATGCACCTTTCTTACTCTTCCATCTTTCTTGTAAATGCAACTGATTTCAGTAGTCAGGATAAATGAAACCGGGGGTCCGTACATGTCTGCATCCGGGAGACAAAGTTTCTTTTTTAGTGTGTAAAGGCCTTCGGAAGCAGGCTGCAGATTTTGCCTGAGTTCATCAAGCCATGCAGGATGAACAGCATCACCTGTTCCCACCACACGGATTCCCTTTTTCCTTCCCCAAAGATCAAGCATCTCCGGAACAAGCTGATTGCTGGTAGCAAGGGAATACCTCGAATGGATATGAAGATCGGCAATAAATTTCATCGTATTCTGTCCTCTGGAGCAGCAATGCAAATAGTAACCCCGGTGTAATAGGCTTTAAGGATCTGTTCAAAACTTAAACCTGCAAGAGCACGCCCCACAGCACCCATCTGGCACATGCCTACACCATGACCATAGCCCCTGCCCGATATTTTTATTCCGTTTTTGTCAAACGAGACCACTTTGAAACTGGAGCTTCTGAGTATGGAATTTTCAGGATTTGTCCTGCGTAAAATGAAACGAACCTGGTCACGACCGGATTTGAATTCAGAATTCCCGCCACGGATTGTACAAAGATTGATTCTTCCGCAGGGAAACACCTTGTCTATTCTGAAATCGGTAACATTACTCTTGAATTCTCTCCCCTGCCCCATTCCCTGCGATGACTTTGCAACCATGGAGGAAAACTGAGGTTTCGACCATTTTTCTACCCATTCAAAAGCAGGAGAGATCCGGCAATAAGCTCTTCCCAGGGAATCCATGTCCTTAATTGATCTAAGATAATTGCATGGGGGCTTGTCCCATACATTTTCTATATTGGCCGTATACCCGCCACAGGTAGAATGGTAATAGGCTGTAATGAGACTGTCATTGTAAACCATAATAAGGTTTCTGGTCAACTTGACAGCCAGATCAGTTTCTCTGGTCTCAACATTTGCCCCCCCGTAAACCTGGTCAGCTACTGTGCATAACAGATCGTAAGGCTTGCCTCTACTCTCAAGAATACGCCTGTAGGTGTAGGTCCGGGCAGCCACAGCCTGGGCCTTCAGAGCCTCGATTTCTTTTTCTGACCTTTTTCCGATCTCAAGCGGGACAACACCCCGGAGATAATCCTCTACATCGAGATAATTAATAACTGAGATGCAGTTTTTCTTTTCCGAGACAAGGATTACCGACCCGCGGTAACTTCCCTGGACAGCTTCGATAAAATTATAGTTACCCCGCGAGAGAAGAGTACATGGAAGCGATACGATGCGTGAACCCCATGAAGCACTTAAAACGGCTCTATTATCCGATTTGTCAGGTCTCACAACCAGTCTTCCCCTGAAAGGCTCCAGAGTAGATCTGCCTGCGGACCTTATGTCCACTGTCCCTACCGAATACAGGTTTACATCCTTGACATTCTGGATGATGGCCACCCGCACACGGCTCCCTTTTACATTAAAACAGGGATAACGAAAAGCAGATGGTCTCAGGGCACCAGAAGGTTGAGAGGACGATTGAGCGGGATCAAAAGTTGCATCGAATGCATCGGCAAAATCGATTTCATTATCTGAAGAGCTTTTCTGTTCCTGTTCCGGCGATTCTTTTCCCGTATGCTTTCCGGAACCGGAGAGATGCGGGGCAGGTGCTATCAATCGAGGATTGGAGCACTGGATGAGAACAACACAGATTAAAGCCAATAAGAGGTAATTAAGCGACCTGTGACTTGTCACGACCCGATTTTGCCAGTTTTTTCAGTTTACCGCTGATCATACTCCTTTGCAAAGCAGAGATATGATCCACGATCATGATTCCGTTAAGGTGATCGATTTCATGCTGAAGTGCCCGGGCCAGAAGACCGTCGGCATTATCTATTATAAATTCTTTACCCTGAATATCGAGAGCCTTTACAGTCACCTGAGAGTGACGGGAGATTGAGAGTGATATTCCCGGTACACTGAGACACCCTTCTTCTGCTGTCACCATCTCTTCGGAAGACTCAGTTATTTCCGGATTTATGAGCACAAGAGGCTCTTTTTCCCCGCCGGTTGTATCTATGACTACTATCCTTAAAGGTGCTCCTACCTGAGGAGCAGCCAGACCAATCCCGTCCTCCTCACGAAGAGACTCAATCATTTCCGCAACAATATTTTTCAGATCATCATCGAACGTTTTAACAGGCTCCGCAGTTTTCCTGAGAACCGGATCACCATAAATCCTGACTTCCAACACTATTTCTTCCTCTCACCGTTCTCTGCTTTCTCAACTGACTTTTCATCAGAGAGTACGGTTGCAATGGCACTTTTGGTAAATTCTACAACGGTATTTTCGGCTATTTTTACCATCAAAGTATCGTCTTTGATGTTTCCCACAGTTCCAATCATACCCGCAGATGTTAAAACTTTATCACCTTTTTTAATATTTTTCAACATCTCAAGACGTTTTTTCTGCTTCTTCTGTTCAGGCCGGATCATTATGAAATAGATGATCACAAACATCAACGCCATCATCATAAACAGGTTAACGCCGGCAACCGGAGCCTGCTGAGCAGGAGCATCCTGGGCAAAAACAGGAGCAACAGAGAGAGAGAGGCAAGCCATGAACGAGGCTATATTTGAAAAGCGCATAATCGGTCCTTTCATCCCGGAGAACAGGATCTCACGGTTCTTGAATATTATGATTTATGCTCACCTTGAGCATGAAAATACAGTTTAAAATACTACCTGCATGATGCATTGAATCAAAAAATAAGTTACCCTGATGTATTTTCAAAGAGATGGGAACAGTTTACTTTGCCAAATGGATACTGCTTGAGAACGGTGACATCCTTGAAAATGGTGCTGTTGCAGTTTCGGAAAACAGGATATTGTCAGCCGGTCCCCGGGGAAAGGCCCGCAGAGGTCCTGATGACCGTATTGTGAATCTGGGCGATTCCTTTTTGCTTCCCGGTTTTATCAACCTGCACACTCACCTTGAAGAGGGAGTAATAAGAGGTATTCAGAAATCCAGCGATGACACCTTTGCGGCCTGGACCGCCAAAAAGCAGACACGTCTCAGGCAGGCTTCCACAGAGAGCATAAAAACATCAATCCGCCTTGGAGTAAGAGAGCTCCTGGCACAGGGGATCACCTCTGTTGTAGACAATTCAAGACTGGGTCTGTCAAGATCTATCCTGGAAGAGGAATCCATTCGTGCCTGGATTATCGATGAACTCTCCCCTGATGATCCGCTCCAGGAAAAGGAGATAATAAACGGGGCAATTAAAAGATGTAAAGAGGAAAAACAGCTTGTCGGTTCAGGGGCCGGACCCTATGCCCTGTATTCCCTTTCCCCGGAATCCCAATCAGAGCTTATCAAACATAAGGATAAAAACACACTCTGGGCAACTCACATTGCCGAGAGCGCGGAGGAGCTCCAGGCTTTCTCTGAAAGAAAGGGAGATCTTTTCTTTCAGATCACACGTAAACGCCCCTGGCCCTATGGTGATACGACCATGGGCCCCATGAACTATGCCATCAACTTTCACCTTATCCCGGATCATGCTCTCTGTTTTCATTGCAACTATGTAAATGGTTCCGAACTGGAATATCTGGCATCCATAAACGCATCGGTTGTACTCTGCTATAACTACACACGTGAAATGGGACACAAAGCATTTCCCCTGGATGTTGCCATGAATAGAAAGGTAAGGATCTGCCTTGGAACAGAGGGCGTTTCTCCACCCGGGTTCATGAGCCTCTTTGAGGAACTCTATTCACTCAGATCAGATTATCCTCACATCCCTGCATCAGAGATGATAAAATGGGTCACATCCAACGCCGCCGAAGCACTCAATATGGGAGATTCACTGGGGACACTCTCACCTGGCAAACTGGCAGATTTAATCGCGGTGAGATTTGCACATGATCCTGATGAAAACCCTCTGGAGGAGCTTCTTGTGGAGGAACCGGATATTAGACTGGTGGTGGTTGACGGTGAGGAAGTGGTAGTGAATTACTAAAAAAAACTGCACGTTTTTCAAATCGGAGTCGGTATAGATTGTTTTATTCCCACATTACAAATGTTAAGTTCTGGTATGTATACTGAGCATGTTCGAAATGCTCACTGAGCGAAACCGAAGTGAACACACTCCATAATCCAATAATTCTTACCTTATCACATACAGAAATTTCGATGCCGATACCAATTCCGATACCGACACCGAAAAGGGAAATCAGGTTAGCTAAAGGTTAAAAAAGTTTCTTCAACTTAGAGACATTTTTCTTCAATTGCTCTTCTTTTTTCTTCACCTCTGCGTCCAGACCCGGTGCTTTCTTCTGAATCTCACTCTGTAATTTCTCCCCGGCCTTTTCAACTTCCTTGTTAACCTGGGCCTTTACTTCCTGCTTTTTCTGCTCTAATACATCCTTAACCTTTTCTGATACCTGCTGCTTTACTGTTGGCTGTGCAGCACCTGAGGCGGCTTTTCCACTCCCAAAACCGAGAAATGATGCCTTAGGATTGGAGGCAGTGCCCTGCAGTCCCACTCTCAGGGTGACACGTCCCTCATTATCAGCAGGTATCCCCACCTGATCTATGAGAGAAGAGGCACCAGCCAACTGAGTTCCCTTCAGCAATCCTTTCAGAGCATCTTTACCGCCGCTCTGTACAGACAAGACTTTTGAGGAAACCTGCTTTGATAGCCGGTTATCAATTTCGGCTGCCAGACTGGCATCAAACCCGACATTTCCTTTCACTTCAAAATCCCCAGCAGTATTGGACTGGATTTTAAAAGTTTCAAAAAAGACTCTTTCATCTTTAATTTTCATAAGAGCTGAAAAATCACGGAAAGTAATATCATCGATTTTTACAAATTTCTCCACCACCCCTGACATTCTATTTACGATAAGTGAATTGGAGATCTTTCCGTTGTTGACACTGAAAAAAATCTCACCTTTCATATTTTTTGTCAGATCCTCAGATGTCCGGCCGTGTCCTGCAAGGTTACTTCTGAGGTTTATCTTTCCTGAGAGAGTACTGCTGATAGTTTTCAAGCCTTTATTAAGCGAACTGGTGGGAGAAAGGAAAAGTCCGACGTTTGTGAGCAGATCTCCAACCTCAACACCGGAAACTGAAGGATTATTCTGGTATTGAATATTATTTACGTTTCGCACATCCAGATGGATCTTCTCGCTTATTGAACCACTGCCGATCCCGCATTTCGCATCGACATCCGCTACATCATTCACCACATTTACTCTGGTAGCAAGATTCTGCATGCGAATGCCTTTGTAGATGATATTCCCGGCATTTATTGTACCTCTCAGGTCT